>JBGPID010000127.1:0-8061 GCA_041484725.1 Geobacteraceae bacterium
GTTTTCGGCGAGAAATGCAGGGGCGATAACTTCGAGGATCTCCGTGGCCACATGGTTGTCCAGCACCGCCGGACAGCGCATGGTGGGTATCTTCCGGGCCCCGAGCAGACCTGCGGCCTTGGCGGCCGCTGTTCCGGCAATCCCCGCCGGGTCCACCCCGGAAAAAAAATTACTGAAGCCGAAGTCCCACCCCATCTGGGAGTCGTTATTCTCCTCGGCTATGGCCGTAACGCTTAAGCTCACCGCGGTGTCACAATAGCTCCCCTCGATCCCCAGCGAATTCCTGATCTGCCCCTCGTAGCACGATTCACCGTACGCGGCCTTGCGGACCCTTCTGATGCGGGGGTCCGTTGCCAGTGCCAGTTGCTCGAGCTGCATGGCCCTGCCGATCTTCTCCTCCTCGCCGACCCGGGCGAGGCCCTCGTCGAACAGCCCGGCGATAACGGGATAGGCCTGGGGCAGGGGCAATACGTTGAACTCGTCCGGAGTCTGGATTTCAGCGCTGATCAGCGCATTATCGATCATTTTCTCGAGGTCGGGCCCGTCCAGGCTGGTCGAATAGGAAAATCCCATGCCGTGGGACTTGAGCACCCGGACGCTAACCCCCACCGTCTTGGAACACTTGAAGGTGTCCACCTTCTGCTCCTTCACCTCGATGGCAAGGTTGCGGGAAGCGGCGAGAAAGATTTCATAACCGTCGAGGGCACGCCCTTTGAGCAGGGATTCAATCCTGTCGATAGTGCCGTTTAATTCCATCTATTGCTCCTTGTTTTTATACGGCAAATCGAGGATCATTGCGATCTCGTCACAGTCGGGAAACTTCACGCATTTGACACAATCCCCCCAGACCTTGTGCGGCAGTTCCGCCTTGTCAGCGATATGGAAGCCGAACCTGGCGAAAAAGTCGGGCTTGTAGGTGAGACAGAAGACCCGCTTCAGCCCCAGGGTCTGCGCCTCGTCGAGACAGGCCCGGACAAGTCGCGTGCCGAGCCCCTTCCGCTCCGCATCCTCGGCCACGGCCACCGAGCGGATCTCGGCCAGGTCTTCCCAGACGATGTGCAGGGCAGCGGCGCCAATGAGCCTCCCGCCATCCTCGTAGATGTAAAAGTCACGGATCGACTCGTACAGTTCGGACAGGGATCGGGAGAGCATGTCTCCGCGGCCGGCAAAAAATGTTAAGAGCTTCTGGATCTCCCTGACGTCTTTAATCTGGGCCTTTTGCAGCATGGCGCGGGTCCTTTCCGGGTATAGCTTTGGTTCCAAGAGTATTTTTTATCATAGCATCATTCAAATGAGTGAACAAACGGTTTTTCAGCATGCGGGAGAATCCCGCCGGCAATATTCGTACGGAAGGTTATGGCGAATTTTAAGCGTAAAGAAACTGGCCTTTCGGCACCTTGCATCCGTACAAACAAAACCTCCGGGGTTTCTGGCACCCCGGAGGTCTTGTCAAATAGAATATCATTTGATGCGGCACGAAATCAATCAAGCCGCCCGGTCGAGCGGGCTCCTCACCCCCCGTCCACCCTTGTTAAGAACGTCAAAGACCGTTTTATCCCGCAGTCGCAGAGGCGTTGAGATTAATCTTCCAACTCGTTCACACAGCGAGTAATGCCGTTCTCCATCAGTGACTCGCCAAAGTTAAGAAGATAGCCGAGTTTACAACGATAATAAATTATCGTTCGGCAGGAACAAATATGAAAATTATAGTGACAATTGCATTAGCTGTACTGATTGGAATTCATTCAACTCCGGCGAAGTCAGCGGACTCTGAAACGCCACCCGACTACTTTTCCCAAAGATATCTTTAGATAAGAAAAAGCATGAAGCCATTGAAGAGATTCATCTTAACGTGGCGTGCGGTAACATTAAAGGGATCAGAAATATACCCGATGATTGGAATGTTGAGTTGATAAGGGCAATTTCAGCAATTGAAGAATTAAATGCATCTGCGGGACATGGTGGATCACGCCTTGATGGAATAGACCCTTTTGATGGTTCAGTTGAGATAGTTCCAGAAAGTACCGACTGCTTTGGGGTAACGGGCACGATTCTTATCTCTGGCTTTCCACCGAAAGGTGATTCTAGCAATAGAGAAGTATCAATTGCTTCTGCACAGTTCAAATACAAACCATGAAATATTAGCCTAACGAGGGTCTACACTGGATGCCACAAAAATCGCGACCCCGGTGATCCCCAGAGACGTTGGAAGGAAAAGGATGCCACCAGAAATCCCAAACCCTGATGATTCCGTAACTCCATGGCTGCTGAAATGGGTCTTCTTGCCGCTGTTCGGAGGTGCTCTTTTAATTGTTTTCTGCGGAGTACAAATTAACCAATGGAAATGCAATAGAGAGGCGAAAAGGCAAGGATACTTGCAAGGCGATTATATTCCGCCAAACAGAGTAGGTGTCGGTGAAGTGTGTATTTGCGAGAAGAAATTGAGACCAGATGAAACGGTTGACTCTTCAGCTAGATTAGTCATTGATCTTGAGCACAGGAAATTGACTTGGTAACAATCTTACGCGGCCTGAGAAAGTGGCTGCACTTGTCGCACCTTCTGCACCAGTGTTTTTTCAGCAGTCTTCAGATCATAGCTGGTTTGCAGGTTCATCCAGTAGGTCGGCATCTGGCCAAATGCCTTGCCGAAAAGCAGTGCCAGCTCAGCAGTGACAGGACGAGTGCCCTTGATAACATGCGAAACTCGCATAGGCGAAACGCCAATAGCCTGAGCAAAGGCATTCTGTGAGATGCCAAGTTCATCAAGTATTTCTTTCAGGAATACGCCGGGATGGATGGGAGGAAGACCATTTTTTATCGCCATGAGATTTCTCCTTAATGACAGTCGGTTATTTCAACATCTGTTGCTTCGCTGTTGGTAAAACCAAAACATATGCGCCACTGGTCATTAATCCTGATACTCCACTGTCCTGCCCTGTTGCCGGAAAGGGCTTCAAGGCGGTTTGATGGCGGCATCGACAAATCCGAAACCTCGCGTGCGTTGTCCAACTGCGTCAAACGCATGATCGCGCGAGTAATGATTTCTGTAGGGAGCTTTTTGGATTTCCCAGTCGCAAAGAGTTTTTCCGTTTCCTTGTTTGCGAACGATACAATCATGAGTTGACTATAAACAATTTGTTTATACATGTCAATAGCGAAAAAAGTGAAAAATGAGATCCAACTTAGCGTGGCAGACGGTCTCCGCTTCGCTCTGCCGCTGCACTCTAAAACGTTCGGCACACAAGAATCAAAATAAGTTGCCTGGTACCATCTTTCCCGATCAGTCTATTTTGCGCATGAACATGTTCCGGTACTGTGCATGTCCCGGCAATCAGCCGATCCAGAGACCTTCCAGGCGTACCTGCAGGCCGGCGGGGGTGCGGTTGAGATAATTGACCAGGCCACTATGCCGCCATTGCAGCATGCACATGCTCGGCTGGAAATAGTAGCGCATGCCGATTTTTGGCTCGACCCTAGTCTGGGTGATGAGCCCTTCATACCCTTCCGCTATGTAGTAGCCGATGTCCTTGAACCCCTGCTCCCGCGGCGCCAGTGGACCGGTTACGCACCAGACCATGACACCGGTCCGTTGATCGGATTCCATGACGACACCGCAGTGGGTTATAGGACAGCCGCACGACATGCCGAGGGGGCGACCGATGATGATGTCTCCGCGCTGGATATCCATTTCACGGCAGAGAATGGGATTATGGGCGATGATGATTTCACGGGGACCGGGATCTTCAGGGAAATGCTCGAGATAGAATTCAAATTCCCGATCCAGGGAATCCCTCCAGGGTAGTGCCGCTGTTGCGGAGAAAGGAGCTGAAGTTGCAGCGCTTTCGCTGCAGGTGGCGCACCCGTGGGGCGTCGCGGACAGACCGTCGCTGCTCCCGGTTGACGGCAGGACATGGTCGGTGAGATGTATGCAGCGTTGGATAAGGGCAGGTTCCGTTGCAAGCCGGGCCGCGAATTCATCGCAGCGGCGAAAGCCGCATATACCGCAATCCAGGCCGGGCAGATCTGCCGCGCTCAATGCTTGTGCCGAGGTAGTCATTGTTGTCTCCTTTGCTGATAATGTTGAAGATTGGTGGCGGTGAGTGACCCGACGATCCGTGGGAAGATTTCAATAAACCTGTCCACCTCGGCATCGGTAGTGAACCGGCCAAGGGTGATACGCAGCGAACCACGCGCCCTTACGGGATCGAACCCCATCGCCAGCAGAACCGCGGAGGGCTCGGCTATGTGACTGGAGCCGCAGGCGCTGCCGGATGACAGGGAGAATCCGGCGTCATCGAACAGTAACAGCAGCCTGATCGCTTCCCCTTCATGACCGGCAAGACCGAGACAGAGATGGCCGGGCAATCGGCGATAGGGATGGCCGAACAGATAGACCCCCGGCACCGCCTCTGTTATCCCGGCGAGGAGCCGGTCACGCATCCCCACGAGCCGCGCCGCATCGTCTGCCATTTCCGCGCGGGCAATGGCAGCGGCGCGACCCAGCCCGCATATGCCCGCGACATTTTCAGTGGCCGACCGCACTCCCCGTTCCTGGCCTCCACCGTGGATAAGCGGCGCCAGTCGCACCCCCCTGCGAACATAGAGTGCGCCGACCCCTTTGGGGCCGTACAGTTTATGGGCCGACAGGGAAAGGAGATCCACCGGCAATGACCTCATGTCGAGGGGTATCTTGCCGATCGCCTGAACTGCGTCGCAATGGAACAGGGCGCCATGGGCACGGGTAATGCGGGCCAGTTCCTCAATCGGTTGAATAGCGCCGACGACATTGTTGGCCGCCATAATGGAAACCAGCCGGGTGTTCGGGCGCAAGGACGTTGCCAGGGCGGCCGGCTCAACAATGCCGTCGCTCCCCACCGGCAACCGCGTTACGGTAGTCCCCCGCTTTTCCATGGCGCGACAGGTCATCAGCACTGCCGGATGTTCGATGGCACTGGTGATGACATGACGGTCGGCTGCCTTGGTTTCTCCGATCACGCCGAGAAGGGCCAGATTGATCGCCTCGGTGCCGCTTGCGGTAAAGATGACCTCGTCCGGTTCCGCGCCAAGGAGGGTCGCCACATCTCTCCTCGCCTCTTCCATCCCCCGGCGGGCGACAAGACCATCGGCATGCAGACTTGAAGGGTTGCCGAAGAGATTCTCCAGGTAAGGAAGCATGGCCTCTCTGACGCGCGGATCGAGAGGGGTGGTTGCGGAGTTGTCGAAATAGCAGCGCATTCCCTTTACTCCCCCCGGTAGAAGGTCTGGTTTTCCAACGGGCGTACCACCCCGAAGTGTGATTGCCAGCCGATTTCCTTTTTCCCGACGCAAATCGTACAGGTGCCCACCGGAGGGTTACCCCTCAGCAGCAACCTGCAGGGTGTCTGATCGCTGTTGAAGAGGACGGATGGGCTTAAGTCGAGATAATCAAGCAGCGGATCAATGCCGATCCCGTAAAGGGCATGCACCTCCCGAATCCGCACAGCCGGCGCCACATCCTGGATACGGGCGCGGAATACCTCCCGCTCCGCCTGGGAGACCCGATCGATCTTGGTCACCACCGCCACATCCGCCAGTGACAGCATCGGTCCGACCTTGAGCGGCAGGTTCATCCCGCTTGTCGCCTCCAGAACGATCATACCCAGCCCGGCATCCACGTATGGTGAACAGCGCAGGCAGAGACCGGCGGTCTCTACCAGCAGGACATCATTCCCTCCTTTTTTAGCCCAGATAAGGGCATCGCCCAGCACCATCACATTGCAGTGGTCCGGGCAAAGTTCGCCGGAATAGACCTTGCGCGTCTGGATGCCGAATTCAGCGGCCAGTAACTCATCCTCGTCGGCGTACTGGACGTCAATCTTCAGAAACGCCACACGCTGGCCGTTGGCGAGGAGCCGCCGGATCATGTGGCGGAGCACGGCTGTTTTGCCGGTGGTAGCCGGCCCTGCACAGATAACCAGTTTCATAACACCCCCTCCAGTTCCGGCTCGCTCAATCGCTCGCCTTGGCGAATCCGGTCCCTCAGGCGGGAGAGGATATCGTCCAGTCGTGTCACCTTGGCTGCAACCCGCTGTTCACTCTTATCCGTATGGAGCACTGCCGTCACCATCCCCTGTTGCATGACGATGCGGTAATCAGAGAGTAGCGCAATGCGCGGATCGTGGGTGACGAAGATGAAGATCTTCCGGTAGCGCCGCAGAAGTTCCAGTGCCCTCGTGCGGTTGATACCCGCATTTTCCACTTCATCGAGAAGAACGATCGGGGTGTTGCAGACGATCGTCGCATCAGCTATCAGCAGTGCCCGGGTCTGCCCGCCGGAAAGCTCGGTCATTCTGCTCTCCACGGCAATCGCTTCACCAGTCAGCTGATTGGCGAACTCCAGAGTCTCCGCCACGATCTGCTCTTCGTCCTTCCCGTTTTTCCCTCTGATGCGGGCATGGGTGCGCAGGAACACACCGACCGGCAGGTCGGAGAGAAATGTCGTATGCTGGGTTATCAGGGCAATGGGGTTCTTTGCCGGGTCATGACGGTATTCCGGACCGGGAATCTCCCCGTTGATCAGAATACGCCTGCCGGTAGGTGTGTTGCCGTCGGCAAAGAGTTCAATATCGTTGATCAGTGTGGTCTTGCCCGAGCCGGTCGCGCCGACCACGCTGACCAGATCACCCATCCTGAGTTCCAGTCGGGCCACCGGCTCAATCTCTCCCTGCTTTCCTCTGCCGCCAAGAATGGTAATACTTTCGACCATAAATAACTCCTTTCCTATGGGTTTTGTCATATTTCATCTGAAAAAAATCAACCGCTAACATCCGCCAGAGTGGTGTTTTCCAGTTTGTCCGCGATAAAGTCACGCACCTCGCGAAAGACCTCAAGGAGGCGCTGCTCCCGTTCTATGGGAGTTGCTTCGTAGAAATAAATGCTTACCGATTCGGTTGGCGCCAGCGCCCCGTCGAACAGACGGATGATCTCGGCAAGATGAATCTTTTCGGCCGGTTTGGCCAGTGCATAGCCGCCGCCTTTACCGCGGGCACTGCGCAGGTATCTGGCGCGTTTGAGGATAAGGAGAATCTGCTCGAGAAACTTGGCTGGTATCTGTTGGCTGGCAGCGATGGTTTGGACGGATATGTTTCCCTCCGCAACGTGTCTGGACAGGTACAGGAGTGCCAATAAAGCATATTCACTGCGCGAAGTAAGTTTCATGGTTTCCTTTTATGATAAAGTCAGTAGGATTTATCATCTATTTTGCCTCCCTTGTCAAGCAAATTTTCAAACCTGTGAGATAACTTTTGCAGGAAGGAGCTGTACCATTATTCAGCCATTCTTTTTCCTGCAAACGGTCCGGACTTGCAATACTGGAATTACCCTGATAAGATAACGCCATGGCGGGCAAACCAGCAGTCCGCTGTCCTGCCGCTTCGTAGCGTGTGATCATGCTCGGGCAACGCCAGTGCAGCGTGGCCCTGCAGCAGTTTCGCATGTGGCTCAATAGATATTGTCTTGCATTTTTGAGCAGCTGAAAGTAAATTAACAGGAATTATGAAACGTATCCTCGTTATAGACGATGACAGAGCTGTTCGCATGTGTATCGTGGGCAATCTGGAAGCAGCCGGATACTCGGTGTTCGAGGCCGACAATGGAAACACCGGTATTGCCATCTTCAGGAGCAACCCTGTCGACCTGGTGATAGTTGACCTCTTTATGCCGGAAAAAGAGGGGATCGAAACTATCATCGAATTGAGAAAGGGGTTTCCCGATCTTAAGATACTCGCCATGTCGGGAGGAATCCCCGGCTACGGACCTGACCACTTCCTGAATATCGCACAAAAGCTTGGTGCTGACGGCGCCCTTGACAAACCGTTTACCATGCAACATTTACTCTCTGTCGTCGGGGATCTCCTGGCGTCCGTCACTGCGGCCTGATCAGACAGTTTATCGCCCCGCCTCCTTTATTGCTCTTGACAAGACGTTGTTCCCGCATAAAATATTAAAGGTGTCCATCCGGAAACTCCGGCGGAGAAACTTTTTGGCGAAGACGGAAGGGAGGGCTTTTATGAAAATGGATGA
>JBGPID010000128.1:0-7980 GCA_041484725.1 Geobacteraceae bacterium
CTGTGGAAAATTCAATTCTCCGACCCCCCTGTTTATTGCGCGGGTCTGTCAACAAGGTATTGCTCGAACTGCTTCTTGTCCTGGGCGCAACGATAGGTCTCTTCCGGCAGAATCGTTTTGGTCTTGAGGAGATCCAGCAGGTGTTGATCCAGCAGCTGCATCCCGTCCTTCCTGGCGGTCTGAATAACGGAGGGGATCTGGAAGGTCTTTCCCTCGCGGATAAGGTTGGCGATGGCCGGGGTCCCCACCATTATTTCAAAGGCCGCTACCCGCCCCTTCCCTTCGGCCGTTTTCAGGAGCTGCTGGCAGACCACCCCTTTAAGGGATTCCGAGAGCATGGAGCGGGCCTGCTCCTGGCTGTCCCTGGGAAATACGTCGATAATCCGGTCTATGGTCTTTGCGGCGGAACTGGTATGCAGGGTGCCGAATACCAGATGGCCGGTTTCGGCGGCGGTCATGGCCAGGTTGATGGTTTCGAGATCACGCATCTCCCCGACGAGAATGACGTCCGGGTCCTCGCGCAGCGCCGCCCGAAGCGCCGCGGCGAAACTTTCCGAATGCACGCCGATCTGCCGCTGGTTCAGGAGGGAAAGCTTGTTTTCATGGATAAATTCCAGCGGGTCTTCGAGGGTCAGGATATGCTCGCCGCGGGTGGAATTGATCAGATCGATCATTGCCGCCAGTGTGGTGGATTTGCCGGAACCGGTCGGACCGGTGACCAGCACGAGACCTTTTTTCAGTGTGGTCATCCTGCGCACCCCTTCGGGAATGGCCAGCTGATCCGCCGAGAGTATCTTGCTGGGAATCATCCTGAATACCGCGGCGATCCCTTTGTGCTGCATCATGATGTTGCTGCGGAACCTTGCCAGATCAGGAATGGAGTAGGCAAAGTCGAGGTCTCTCTTTGCCTCGAATTCACTCTTCTGTTTTTCCGAGAGGATCTCATACAGGAGAGCCTGTATCTCCTCATGCGCCAGTACCTTGAAATTCAGGCGGACCATCTCGCCCTGCAGGCGAAAGATCGGCTGCGAACCGCTGGAGAGGTGGAGATCGGATGCCCCCTGCTCTTTCATCATCTTGAAAAGCCCGTCAATTCTCGCCATTACACTTCTCCGTCAATTCTTTACAGCGGCCATGAATTCTTCCGGAGAAATCTCGCCGGAGTTCAGCAGTTCGGCCCCTTGCTCAAGTATGCCTTGATAGCCGTCGGCCTTAAGGCGCTGCAGGAGTTCCCCGCTCTCCCCGGCCGCTGCAAAAACCTCCGTAAGCTCTTTATCGAAAGGAATCACGTCCGCCAGGTACCGCTTCCCCTTAAATCCCGTATAGCCGCATGCAGAGCAGCCAACGGGGGCAAAATAGGCTGTTGCGGGGGGAAGGAGCGCCCTTTCCCCGTCCGAAGGAAGTTGGCTCCGCTTGCAGAGCGGGCAGAGTAATCTGGCCCCTTTAATGAACACAATCCCTTTCAGAGAGGAAAGAATCGAATGTGTATGCCGGAAATTGAAGAGATGCTCCAGAGCGGCCGCCGTATCGCCGCAGGTGATCCCGCAAACGGCAAGTTTTCCGCGTATGGCCAGCCTGGCGGCTGTCCTGAAAGAGCGGCTTTCCGACACATCCTCTAACGCCAGTATGTCCGGATCATGTTCGAGGAGTGTTGCGGCAAGCGATTCCATTTCTATCGGCGAGGCCTTCTGTAAGGAGATAGAGGGAAAGCGTTTTTTCCCGCTACCCGCCCGGTCCCCCAGAATCATCACGGTTTTATCCGCGGTATCCGACTCATCGAGATAGAGATCGATGATCCGGCTGCATTCATCCCTGTTGTCCGAACCGAGCAGGACAATCCCCTGCCTTGCCGCCACCAGCTCCGCAAAATCGCGCGCCTTCCCGGCAGGGAGGCCCAGCGCGGCGATAACGGCGGGAAAGGGAAGATGCGGCTGCATCTTCAATGTTACGTAATCCCCCCCCTTCCCCTTCAGGGTAAAGAACTGAAAGTATGTTTTCTCACCTTTATAGATGAATGCCAGCGTCCCCCTGGCGCTCAGTTCGGTTGATCCTGTCAATCCGCCGACCTTCCTGATCCGCTGCAACAGGTCCGGGTAATAATCAACGGCCAGTCTGCCGATTACCCGGGTAGATTCACCCTGTTTAGCCGTTACGGCGACCACGTCGCCCAAAGGCTGCAGAGAGAGGGAAACGAGCCTGTTTCGGGAGATGTAGAGGAGGATATAGTTGAGGAAAGTGGCCCCGCTTAAGTCCCTGTTGATACTCTCAAGAATTTTTGCGGAAAAGCAGGGGGAAGAGAATCCGAAGCGCTTCTCAGTCTCGACGGGACCATAGAAAACGTCCTGCATCTCGCGAAGCTCGCGGATAATAGGCATGACAACGGTGACGCGGCAGCCGGTCACTTCCTCGACCGCTTCGATAGCCACCCTGTTCAAAGGATCCGCCAGGGCGATACTGATCTCGTCACCGCTCCGCAAGATCGGAATCAGATTGAATTTCCTGGCGAGCGCAGACGGAACCAGTTCTACAGCAGCCCTGTCTATCATCTCTTTTTTCAGGCGAACGAAGGGAATATTCAACTGGTTGGATAATGCCCAGTCAATGTCTTCCTGGGTCACGATTCCCAGCTTGACGAGCGCTTCGCCGATGCGGCAGCCGGAGATTTCCTGTTCCTCCAGGGCAGCCTTTATATCCGCCTCGCTTATAATGTGCGATTTGAAAAGAACGGAACCGAGCGCCCCTTCTTTGACCAAGCCTTCCATGTCTACCCCCTGACTTTCCATATCGGCAGAACGACAAAAAATTACAGATAAATTTCTTATGGAAAAAATCAGGAGGGAATTATCTATGCACAACGTCCCCGGTTTTACGGCCCTTTTCGGGTGTTCATTATTTTGTCAACAGGGAGTAACAGAGATCTTGCCGGTTTCCGAAGATAACGACTTTTTCCGGCTCTGCATCCTCACCCCGGTCCAGCTTGCCGGCGAGTTCCCTGCCCCGCCTGAAGAAATCCGCAGCACTCCCTTTTGTAATAGTCAGCTTCATCATTTTCGTTTCCATATAATCGTCATTTCCTTCAACCTTATTCTCATTCAGGCCCGCCGCGCCTTGAGAGATCGCGGGCCCACTCTGCTTTGGGATATTATCCCATTCTTTATTAAACTGCTCCTCCAACTCCACGAGGGATGAAAATTCAATTGCCGTTTCAGTCCCCATCCGATGCCTGTTAAGGTTGCCGTTATTATAGTCGTATCCCAATACCATGCCGTCATCTCCCTGGAAAGCATCCTGATTTAAGTAAGCAAGATAATAATGGGCTACCTTCCCCTCTTTATCCACCCACACTTCACGCCTGATCTGGCCATTCCCCTCTTCCCATGGAACCATGTAAATATCGTCCGCCATCTTTGTTGTGTCAGTCATGATCAATTATCTCCTTTCTCTAAATAATTATAGCCTATTTCGTGCAAGATGTTGACCTCTTTGCTTTCCCGATAAAATAATTGACATTGCGCCGGAGCCGCATATACTGGCAAAAATATCCGTAAACGGAGGTGGCAGATGAAAAAATGGTTTGTGGCGCTGCTGACGCTGGTTGCCCTGGGCATGGCCGGAATGGCGATAGCCGCGGTCGAAAACGGGAAGATTACACTCAAGGTGGGTGACGAGGTTTATGTCTGCGGCTGCGGGGAAGGGTGTCCGTGCGAGACAATTTCCCGGAAGGAAGGGAAATGCTCCTGCGGCAAACCGCTGGTGAAGGGGAAGGTGACGAAGGTTGAGGAAGCGAAGGCCATGATTGCGATAAACGGCAAGGAGCGGCCCTTCAAGACCACCGGCAAGTATCAATGCGCCTGCGGACCGGACTGCAACTGCGACACGATCAGTCAGCAACCCGGCAAGTGCGGCTGCGGCAAGGAATTGCAGAAAATTAAATTAGTGCCTTACCCGCAAACGCCGGCTAAGGCACTATTGGTTTCCGGATGATTCAGGGTTATGCCACAAGCCTGAACCGGCCGACGATCTGCCGCAGCTCATCGGCCATCTCCGCCAACTCTCCGGCGGCAGCGGACGCATCCTTTGCCACATCCGACGAACCCTGCATAACCTGGGTGATCATCTGGATCTTATTGCTTATTTCGCCGGTGGTGACGGTCTGCTCCTCGGTCGCCGTGGCGATCTGCCTCACCTGCATGCTCACCGCATTTATCTGCTCCAGGATATCTTCCAGTGCCTGCCCCGATTTCGCAGCCTCCGTGGTCCCCCGCTCTACCTCCTTTACCCCGTCCCCCATGGAGGTAACCGCCCCACGGGTCTGATGCTGGATCGACTTGATCATCGCGCCGATCTCCTTGGTGGCCTTGGTGGTCCGCTCAGCCAGGGCGCGCACCTCATCGGCGACAACGGCGAACCCCCGTCCCTGCTCACCTGCACGGGCGGCCTCAATGGCCGCATTGAGGGCGAGAAGGTTCGTCTGGTCGGCAATGTCCTCGATGGTGCCGACGATCTCCCCGATCTGGTCGGACTGGGCGCCCAGTTTTTCCACGGTAAGGGCCGATTCCTTGACCCGGTCGGCAATGCTGCTCATCACCGCCATGGTCACCTGGACCACGGACGATCCGGTCAGGGCGGAATCGTTGGCGCGATGGGAGCCGTCCGCCGCCATCGCGCAATTCTGGGCCACGTCGTTGGAGGTTGCGGCCATCTCCTCGCTCGCCACCGCAACGGCCGCCGTCTGCGACGCGACTTCTTCCGAATTGGTCAGGATCATCCCGGAGGCCATGCAAAGCGCGGACCCCGATGAATTCAGCTTCTCCGCCGACTGTGCAATAGTGGCAATGACCTCGCTCAGCTTCTCAATGAAACCGTTGAAGGAAATACACATCTCTCCGACCTCGTCCTGTTTCAGGTAGTCGAGCCGCTGGGAGAGGTCCCCTTCGTTCCGGGCGACAAGCAGGACATCGCGCATCCTGTTGAGGGGGACAAACAGGCGGAAGATGATGAGCCTGTTCACAAAACCTGCCAGACATATGAGGGCAATCGATATCCCCATTACCAGGTATTTCAGTTTATTGTAGCTGGCAAGGAAATCACCCTGCCTGACACCCACATAGAGTACGCCGATGGTCTCACCGCGGGCATCCTTTATCGGATCATAGGCGGCGAAGTAGGGGACCCCGAGGATATCCGCTTCCCCCCGGTACGGCTGGCCTTTTTTGAACAGGGCGTCATACGCCGGCCCCTGCAGCCGCGTGCCGACCGCCCGGCTCCCGTCTTCTTTCAGCACATTGGTCGAGACCCTCACATCACCCATGAAAATTGTCGCGGTCCCTCCGCACAGATCCTTGAGTTGGTCGGGAAGGGTGTAATCACCGTTGATGATGTAGTTGCCAATCATCAGTTTACCGTTGGATAGACGTATATCACTTCCCTTCTGCCGGAGCAGGGACCAGAAGGTCCGCAGGCGGCTCTCCTGGGAATTGATCGCCTGTTTGCGCAGCTCTCCGTTGAACTCAAAGAGACATATCGCGGTTATGCCGGCTATCGCGGCAGCTATGATGGTTACATTGACCATGATAAACTTAGTTCTTATGCGCATACTTTGGTCCCCCATTTTATTGAGAATGTGATTTATAAGAAATAACCGGAAATTACCCCATCCCCTTGATTACGTATCGGTCAATTCTTATTCGGCTTTAATTTATAATGTGAAAGGCCATTTCTCTCTGAGAAACGGCCTTTCCATTCTGTGCGCCCGACCGGCGTGGTAATCCGGAAATAGTGTGGCCGGACAGAGTGTTGCAATGGAATGTAACATTCCAATCCCCATCCGAAAACCCCTTCAGGCCGCCACCTTCCCAGCAGCAACTCACAATTATTGTGAAGAACTCGGTAATGTGCGATGCCGATTTCGCAGCGGATTCATTAAATTCAAGCGTTTTGCATACATTATCTAAAGATCAATTGAAATATGTCGATAAAGCTAATAAAGCATTCATGGGCGTGTTCTCTTCACCGCATCCCTGTTCATATTCATCCACTTATTTCCAAGGAAAAGGAATGTTAAACGGCAGTAACAGCGATTAAATTGATAGGGGGAGAAGAAAAATGCGGATAACAAATCTGAAGGTCAGGACAAAATTGTTTTTATTGGTTGCAGTGGGGTGCATCGGTATGCTCCTTGTCGGTGTTATAGGCCTTACCGGCATGGAAAAGGCGGGATTATTAATATTCTGTTTAGGCATTCTGGTCTTTGTCGGATTCTCCGTTTCCGTTTCCATCTCTAAATCTCTCAAGAGTATCCTTGATGTCATGCTCAGAATCGCCGACGGTGATCTTTCGACACAGCTGAAAATCTATGCTGATGACGAAATCGGTGAACTGGGGAAAAGCATCAATCGTATGCAGACATCAATAGGCGCAATGATCACTTCCTTAAACGATACCGCCTCTCAGGTTGCTTCCTCCGCCAATATCTTGAATGTCGTTTCCGAGCAGAGCGCCAGCAATTCGGATATGATGACTGCGCAGACGAGCACTGTCGCCACCGCCTGTGAGGAGATGGTGGCAACCTCCTCCGGTATAGCGCAGAGCTGCAATATGGCAGCGGAAAGTTCCCGTCAGGGAAGCGACCTGGCCACGGAGGGGGCTTACGTGGTTCAGGAAACCGTTACCGGTATGAATCGAATCTCCGAAAGAGTGAAGGAAACGGCCGCCACCCTGGAAAAACTGGGTGCCCGTTCTGACCAGATAGGGGAAATCGTCGGGACGATCGAGGATATCGCCGACCAGACCAACCTCCTTGCCCTGAACGCGGCCATCGAGGCGGCCAGAGCCGGCGAGCAGGGGCGTGGATTTGCCGTAGTGGCCGATGAAGTGCGGGCGCTCGCGGAACGGACGACCAAGGCGACCAAAGAGATCGCGCAGATGATAAAGGCCATCCAGCACGAGACGACAGGCGCCGTCGCGGCGATGGAAGAAGGTGTTAAAGAGGTCGAGCGTGGAACCAGGGATGCAGCCAAGTCAGGGACGGCCCTGGATGATATCCTCAACCAGATAAACGCCGTTTCCATGGAGATCAACCAGATAGCCACCGCTGCCGAAGAGCAGACTGCAACTACTACGGAAATCAACAACAATCTCCAGCAGATCGCCGAAGTAGTGCAAATGAGCGCAAGCAGTTCCAATGAAGCGGCGTCCGCCGCCAAAGACCTTATGGCCCACGCCGAGGAAATGCATCGTCTCGTAGGGCGTTTTACAGTGGCGGCGTGAGAGGCTTTAATGTATCTCCTTGTTTAATACTGCGCAAGCCAACGATGAACAGGGGGCATAAAAAAAGGACGTCAAGGAGTGGCGCACCCGTTCCAAGAAGGTCATGCTCTGGATGAAGAGCGAAGGAAACGCGAAACGTTGCCAGATTCAGTTCTGAGGGAATGGGGGCCTGACAGAGAAAGGCGGCGAAATGCCGCCTTTTTTCGATTAATTACAATAAGTCATTGGAGCGTTACTTCTCGATCGGGCTTTTCCCGGTCGGGGGATAGGCCGAGGATTTCCAGCATTGTCGGGGCAATCTCGGTAAGGATTCCGGGGCAGAGCTTGACCTCTTTTGCCCTCATTTTCTATATATTCTATTCATGGGTTGGTTCCCTTGCCCGCCTACATCTTCTCGCCAGAGCGGATGGTCCAGAAGTCGTCGGAGAGGTTCCGGTCCGCCGCATAGGCGTACGGCATGGTGAAATACCCCTTCATGCCCCAGGCGGTACCCCACGAGTTGCGGATGATCAACCGTTTGGCGGCATCATCGTAGCCCACCGCCAGAATCGCATGACCCCCCAGCATCTTTTCTCCCTTCTTAGGCATATCGAGCACCCCGGTTTTGGCTGTTTGCTGGGATTCGAAGCCATCGTAGACCGAAAAGCCGAAGACAAAGGGAAAGCCCTCGGCTAGACAGGCGCGCATCTCATCAAGGGTGTTGAGGCGGGC
>JBGPID010000129.1:0-7959 GCA_041484725.1 Geobacteraceae bacterium
ATATCGTTCATGAACCAGATCGCCAATCTCTGCGAGCGGATGGGCGCCGATGTCGCCGCGGTGCGCGAGGGTATCGGATCCGATTCCCGGATCGGCCACGATTTCCTTTTTCCCGGGGTGGGATACGGCGGCTCCTGTTTCCCCAAGGACGTCAAGGCGCTGGTGAAGTCCGCCGAGGAGTGCAACTATGACTTTATCCTGCTGAAGGCGGTGGAGGCCGTAAACGATCAACAGAAGCTGGTGCTGACCGAGAAGATAATGGTCCGCCTGGCCGATCATTCTCAGGCAAAACCGCTGTCAGGCAAGACCATCGGCATCTGGGGGCTATCCTTCAAGCCCCGCACCGATGACATGCGCGAGGCCCCTTCGCTGGTCATCATCAACAGACTGCTGGAGATGGGGGCGAAAGTCCGCGCCCATGACCCGGAGGCGATCAGGGAGGCTGCGAAGATCTTCGGCGACCGGATCATTTACAGCCACAACCAGTACGATATCCTCGGGGAGGCGGATGCCCTGGCCATCGTCACCGAATGGAGCGAGTATCGTAACCCCGATTTCGCCAAGATCAAGGCTCTTCTCAAGCAGCCTCTGATCTTTGACGGCAGAAATCTTTTTGAACCGAACCGTATGAAAGCAGCCGGCTTTGAATATTGGCCCATTGGCAGGAACGGCACACGAAATTGTGAAGGGTGAAGGGTAAGGAGAGGTTTAAACATGCGCATACTGGTGACAGGCGGCGCCGGCTTTATCGGTTCACATCTGTGTGAAAGGCTGTTGGGGGACGGGCATGAGGTGCTCTGCCTCGACAATTTCTTTACCGGCGACAAACGGAATATCATCCATCTCATGGACAATGACCGCTTCGAGCTGATACGCCATGACATCACCGAGCCGATCCTTCTGGAGGTAGAGCGGATCTATAACCTGGCCTGTCCTGCATCTCCCATCCACTACCAGTACAACCCGGTCAAAACCATCAAGACCAGCGTCTTGGGCACGATCCACATGCTGGGGCTGGCCAAGAGGGTCAAGGCCAGGGTACTTCAGGCCTCCACATCGGAAGTATACGGCGATCCCCAGGTGCATCCGCAGAATGAGAGTTACTGGGGCAACGTGAACCCCATCGGGATAAGGAGTTGTTACGATGAGGGGAAGCGGGTGGCCGAGACCCTGATGATGGACTATCACCGGCAAAACGGGGTCGATATCCGCATTGTCCGCATCTTTAACACCTATGGCCCGCGGATGGCCGAAAACGATGGCCGGGTGGTCTCCAATTTCATTATCCAGGCATTGCGTGGTGAGGAGCTCACGGTCTACGGCAGCGGTATACAGACACGTTCCTTCTGCTACGTGGACGACCTTGTGGAAGGTTTGATCAGGATGATGGAGTGCGCCGGATTCACCGGCCCGGTCAATCTGGGAAACCCCGTCGAGACGACTATTATCGAATTCGCCCGGCGCATCATCGCTCTTACCGGCTCAAAGGGCAAGGTGGTTTTCAAACCGCTGCCGGCCGATGATCCTCAACAGCGGCAGCCCGATATCACCCTGGCCAGGGAAATGCTGGGGTGGGAACCGCATCTGGACATTGAAACCGGTCTGAAACGGACCATTGAGTATTTTGCCGCCCTCCGGACGGCAGGTCGCTCCTCACTGAAGGAGGTGTAATGCGCAAGCGGATGTATCTCATCCCTGCCGGGGGCATCCTCTTTATCATGTTTTTCACCGTTTTCGGTGAACGTGGGCTATTGAGCATCTATCACCTGAACCAGGAAAAGCGTGAGGCCCAGCAGCGCCTGGAAGAGATGAAGGTCGAGAACGAAAAGCTGAAGAGGGAAATAGAGGCGCTCAAAACCGACAAACGGTTTCTGGAGAGCATTGCCCGCAAGGATTTCGGGCTGGTGCGACGGAACGAGACCATCTATCAGTTCCCTCCCCCGGAGAAGCCCGAAAGCAAAACCCCGCAACCCGTGAAGGTGCCGAAAGGGCCATCAGCCAAATAATACAAGGTTGACAGACTGACCCGGCCGCCGCAGCATCTGCTGCTTTGGCGGAGGTGGCAGACTGAAGAAGAGGAGCCATAGCAGTAATGAAAGAGCTTGTGAAGGAATCACTCAGAACGGCGATTGAGCGCTGTTTTGCCGACGGCTCACTGACCTCGGGCCTTTACCCGGCAGCCATTATAGAAAAACCGGCACATCCGGAGCATGGGGACTTTGCCACCAACGCCGCCATGCTCCTGGCGAAGGCCGAAAGGAAGTCCCCCCGGCTGGTGGCGGAGGCCCTGGTCGTTCACCTGCGGGGCGCCGCGGACATTTTTGCCGGCGTGGAGATTGCCGGTCCGGGATTCATCAATTTCCGTATCAAGGACGAGGCGTGGCGCAAGCTCCTTTACGATATCGACCGGGCCGGGGAAGCATACGGCAAGGGAAACGCCGGCCAGGGGGAAAAAATTCAGGTCGAGTTCGTCAGCGCCAACCCGACCGGCCCGCTTCATATCGGCCACGGCCGGGGAGCGGCCATCGGTGACGTCATCTGCCGCCTTCTCGTTGCCACCGGCTGGAACGTAACCCGGGAATTCTATTACAATGATGCCGGACAGCAGATAACCAACCTGGCGCTCTCGGTTCAGGCGCGCTGCCTCGGTATCGAGCCGGGCGACCCGCGCTGGCCCGTTGACGGCTACCAGGGGGAGTATATCCGCGACGTGGCAGACTCTTTCCTGGATTGCGCCACGGTTGCCGCCGACGACCGGCATGTCACGGCAAGCGGTGATCCGCACGACCTGGAAGCAATCCGCCTTTTTGCCGTTGCCTGCCTGCGCCGGGAACAGGACCAGGACCTGGCGGCCTTCGATGTCCACTTTGACGTCTACTCCCTCGAATCGGACCTTTATCATGACGGCAGTGTCGAAACCGTGGTCAAGCGCCTCATCGAGAGCGGCCATACCTATGAAATGGACGGCGCGCTCTGGCTCCGCACCACTGCCTACGGTGACGACAAGGACCGGGTGATACGCAAGTCCGACGGCAGTTTCACCTACTTCGTACCTGACGTCGCCTATCACCTGAGCAAATGGGAGAGGGGCTTCGGCCGCGTCATCAACGAGCAGGGCGCAGACCACCACAGCACCATCACGCGGGTGCGTGCCGGTCTGCAGGCGCTCGATCTCGGCATCCCGCAGGGGTGGCCGGAATACGTGCTGCACCAGATGGTGACGGTCATGCGCGGCGGCGAGGAGGTGAAGATATCCAAACGCGCCGGCAGCTACGTCACCCTGCGCGACCTCATTGACGAAGTGGGGCGCGACGCCACCCGGTTCTTTTTCGTGATGCGCAAACCCGATTCCCAACTCGTCTTTGACATAGACCTGGCAAAGCAGCGTTCCCTTGAAAACCCGGTCTACTACGTCCAGTATGCCCATGCGCGGATCTGCAGCATCTTTGAGAATGCGGCGGAGAAGGGGATTTCCCTCCCCGATGCCGGATGTATTGCCCTGTCGAGGCTGGAAACCGCCGAAGAGATGACGATTATCAAGTACCTCGCGCTCTTCCCGGAAGTGGTGGAAGGGAGCGCCAGCAATTTCGAACCGCACCGTGTTACCAGTTATCTCCAGGAACTGGCAGCTGAATTCCACAGTTTTTACAACAAAAACCGGGTAGTTACCGAAGACACGGAACTGACAGTCGCCAGGCTGTTCCTGTTGAAATGCGTGGCCATTACCCTCAAAAACGGGCTGACCATGCTCGGCATTTCCGCCCCGGAAAAGATGTGACAGGTGAAACAAAATGGCTATTGATTATCGCGAACATAAATCGGTCAACAAAAACCGCCCGCGCAAGCAGCCTGCGTGGATTTTCTTAATTTCCCTGCTGATAGCCGTGATTGTTGCTTTCTCCATTGGTGTCGCAACCGGCTGGCTGATTTTTCGTCCCACCTCCCGGATGAGCGCCGACAACAGGGCCGGAGTCTCAGCCGACGTCAATCAGAAGGGGTCGCAGGTCCCTGCGCCAGGTAAGCAGCAGATCTCCGCGGAACCTGCCGGCAAGACGCAGGACCCTATATTGACCTTTTACGAAACCCTCCCCAAGGGGAACAAAGGGGTTATAGGGAGCGGCGTGAATCCGGCAAAACCTGGGGAGCACGCTCCCGTCAAGGCCGCGTTGCCGGCAAAGCCCGCAGCCGTTGCCAAGCCGGCGTCCCCTGGGGAAACGGAACAGCAAGCGAAGGAGGCTGTCAAGGCTCCGGCGAAATCTCCTGAACCTTCTTCCGCCAGGGAGACGGCTGCCAGGGAAGATGCCGTAAGAGAGGATGATGGTAAAAGGAAATTCACCGTACAGGTCGCTTCATTCCACGTCAAAAAGGAAGCCGAGGAAATCCGCGATCAGTTGAAGGCCAGCGGCATTGCCGCTTACATCGTTGAATCCAATGTTCCCGAGAAGGGGACCTTGTACCGGGTCCGGGCCGGGAGGCATCTGGACCTGCAGTCGGCGCATGAACTGGCCGGCAAGGCAGGCAAAGGGTCGATCCTCATCTCCGAATAGGGGAAGCCTTGACACCTGAGTAATTTCAATTTCTTATTGACAAGACCTTGGGGAGTGTGATAAAAAGTTAAACTTCAATGACGCGGGGTGGAGCAGTCTGGTAGCTCGTCGGGCTCATAACCCGAAGGTCGAAGGTTCAAATCCTTCCCCCGCAACCAAAATATCAACGGGTTAGCTGTCATCAGCTAACCCGTTTTTAGTCTAGACGCGTTCCTCCGCCATTTACAATAAAAACGGGAGAGCCTATTTGCTCTCCCGTCGTGTCCGTCTCGGTATTCTCACGATTAATATGAGGAAAACACTGACACCCGGGCACGGGCCAGGAACTGGACAGAGGCCGGTTATCGGGATTGTTACTGCCCTGCGGCAATAGCGGCAATCTGCGCAGCAGTCAGGGGGCTGAGGAAGCCCATGCCACCGGTGTTGGCTTTGATGGCAGCCTGAATGGCAGAGGCTGATCGACCTTGCTTCGATGAACCGTGGCAACCGGAGCAGTATATGTTGTACTGAGACCACTTGGCCGGAGCCGGTGTCGGAGCCGGTGCAGGTGTCGGCGCAGGTGTCGGTGCAGGTGTCGGTGCAGGTACCGGAGCCGGTGTCGGAGCCGGTGCCGGTGTCGGAGCCGGTGCAGGTGTCGGCGCAGGTGTCGGTGCAGGTGTCGGTGCAGGTGCAGGTGTCGGCTTAGGAGCCTGTGTCGGCTTGTGAGTCGACACAGGGGTCGGTTTAGTGGTGTCTTTATCGTCATTTTCCCTGTTGCTATGAGTTTTCCGCTTCGACTGCTCATTCTTGCCGTCTGCGAAGCTCGTTGCAACTACACAGGTGGACGCCATGCTGACCGAGATAACTAAAGCGAGAATTTTGACCATTTGTTTCATTTATTACACTCCGTTGGGTTGTTGTGGCGCCATGCGCCGGACAAAGGTACTTACTTACGGCCTCCATCAATATTTCATCAAGCATGCTGCAAGTTCTGATACATTATTGGGCCAATACAAAACAAAAAAGCCGGGGCCGCATATCAGGTCAGATATTTCGGCATCCCGGCTGTCTAATTAAGACCCTAGGCTTTCCGCCCCACCCTTGCGGATGGTTTAGTATTGTCGTGTATCGCTTGCACAGATTTTCCAGCTTTTAATTAATTGCTATAATGCAACATTTGGCTTACAAAAATCAATCATTTTTGTATTAATTATATTTAACAGCCCCCGCCATATATGAAGTGCTCTCATACCAGCTTGCATTAATTGTTTCATGTAACCCGATCAAAGCCGGTCAGGCATGATGTAACAGAGTATCATCAAGAAAGCGATGTTCGTCTGCAATGATCACTTCCACAGCTTCCAGCGTTTCATAAAGCTTGACTTACCGCATGGTTAAGCGTAATTTGGGGCGCAATATAAGTACAAGTGAAAACCGACGGCTGTAATCCAATTTTTTTTTCATTGAGCTGTTACCCATCAGCAACTCTACCTTGGTTAAATGAAGGCCTACCCTATGAGTAATTCAAAAAACCGCACTGCCGGGAGCCGGTTTGCTTTTATCAATATCCTTGCGCTTATTGCCGGCTTCATCTGCACCGGTTGCCAGCTGATAAATCAGAATCATGCTTTTCAGTCTAGTAAGGATATCGCTTCGGCGAACCTTGTAATGCAGATCAGCAGGGAGTTGGACGGGCCCGAATACGCTGGCATTGTGTCTGCCATAGAGTATCATCCTGGAAATTATCCCATTCTTACTTCAACTTCGCACAGCAGATTCAGTGAAATTCTGCTGGATGAATATATAGGTCACTTCGAGACAGTGGGGGTTCTCGTACGACACAGGATGGTTAACCCCGTTATGGCCTGCAATGAGTTGGGGTATGAATTGTTAAAGGCATGGTGCAACAATGATGTGCAAACATATATAAATAATACAAGAAAAGCCGATACTGATTGTTCCGGGAGTGAGGCTTGTTATGGTGCATTCGAGGAACTGGCCCGATTCTGTCTGCTTAAAGATAAAAAGACATGTTCGGATATTGATGGGGAGTTGACCCGCCTGGGAGTTGTGCAAACAGGCGAGTAAAACTATCTTTTCCCCCCCGCGGCGGGCGACCAGGGATAATCCCGCAGGTGTTCGGCCAGTTCATCCCTGCTGTAGCGGTTGGTGCGGCGCATGACGAGGACCGTGACGATGGCGACGGGGAGGGTATAGATGAAGATGCCTGTCGTGGCCAAAAGCTTCTCGCCAATCAGGAGAGTGACGGTGATGTTGAAGATAATCACCGAGAGATAGAGCATCGGCCCAAGCAGCGCCCGAAACGGCGGGTTCCATATCCCCGCCGGATGTTCCACCTTTCTCCCCACCCCGGCGTCGATGATCTGCAGCGTCAGCGTCAGAAGGGCACTCACCATCCACCAGCCGAGGTAATTGGAGAGAGGAACACCGAAATGGTATCCCGGCTCAAGATAGCCGTAGATCTGGCCGAGGAACCAGCGCCTCCCCTGGAGTGCCACCGGGTCGACGATGATGTCGAGAAAAACCTGGAACAGCGAGCCGAGGAAAAGTACCGCCAGGGACCTGCGGATGGCGCGGGTCTCGAGGGTTACGAAATCCCGGCGCCAGGACTTGGCCGGCGAGATCACCAGGAGCGCCGTGGTGTAGCTGCAATAGGAGAGGAACACGTAGGAGAGGGAATCGAAAAAAGGGACCCCGGCAATCCAGAGCTCCCGCTCTTTCGTGGCATCGATGTAATAGTACCAGCCATAGGGAAAGCCGGTGTTGATGGAGGAATACTCGGAGAGAAAGGAGATGAGATAACCGGCGACCGTGAAAAGGAGTGTCTTGCGCCATCCCAGATGGGCCGAAGCCGCCACCAGATAGACCGCCAGGAAGGTAAAGACGTAGGGTCGCATGGTGACGGTGCCGATAGCTATCTGTAAAATATCGTGCATAAAAATTTAGTTGGTGACGTGATTCAGTTGTTTTTTTGTAGTTATCTTTGGTCCATTGGGAATGCGGATTTTTTGTCCTGTCAAGGCTGTCAAGGGATTGCGGCGGAGGCGTACCGGAAGGTACGTCGAGCACGCAATCCCAAAGACTTACGCAGACAGGGCGAAAAAGCCGCATTCCCATTTAGAAGAGCGTGCCGATCACGCCCCCCAGCACCGTTATCGGCCCGCTGTCACTCAATCCCTCCATGGCCTTTTCGGTCTTCTTCAGGGTCGCGGTGGCGTCGCGGTAGAGGGTGTCCTCATTCACCAGCTTGCCGAGGGTTCCCTCCCCATTGTTGATCTTCCGGGTGATCTCACCGATGTTCTTCGAGGTTTCATTGAGTTCATTATAGAGCGACTCGTCGTTCACCAGCTTACCCATGGTGCCCTGGCCGCCGTTGATCTTGGCGGCAATCTCCCTGACGTCCTTCATACTG
>JBGPID010000130.1:0-7894 GCA_041484725.1 Geobacteraceae bacterium
AATATGAATACAATCTCCTTTACACCGGCATGTAAGACGTCCGCAACGTCATCAAGATAAATTCCGCTCCCTATAACCCATCCCCATGGAGTGAAGCCTTTTACATAGGACACCTTTCTCACCGGTTTATTAAAGCCCGGCTTTTCCCAGAAATAGTATACGAAGCCCGCATTCTTTTTGCCTACGGTATCCACAACATCAACAAACAATTTCTTATTGTTAGCGTCTTTATAATCCGAGAGGTCTTTACCGTCCAGTTCGGGTTTGTCGGGATGCATTATCATTGTCGGATGCATATCGTTTATCCAGAAATAGTCATCTTTTCCGTAGCGGAGCGATTTGATTACCGACAGAGCGGTTTTCTTTGCTTCTGTTTCCGACATCCCCCCTGCTTTGGAGAGTTGGTAAAAATAATCAAGGACGCCGTGCGCCGTTTCAACGAGATGCCTTGTCTTTAATTCCTTTTCATTCATCAGCATGGTGTCCAGCCTGCAAATAAATGCAACCATGGTTGCCGACAGACTGAGTAACGCGATGCCGGCAATGAGCCAAAGTTTGGTTCTGATCTTCAGGTTATTTAAAGAGCGCATTTTCAGAGCCTCCTATTCAGGCATGAGCGTCAAAAAGTATTGCGTCATTCAAGGCCTCTATGACAAAAACATGTGGAAAAAAACAAAAAGGAGCTGGGGCTCTGCCATTCATCATGCTACGAATGGAGAGTCAACAACTCCTCTTTTGATTTCGGAAAAATTCCCGATAACCCGCCTGTTATTTCCTTTTGGCAGCAGGCTTTTTAACCGCGGCCGCTTTTTTAGGCGTCGCCTTCTTGGGGTCAGCAGCCTTGGCTGCAACGGCCTTGGGCGCAGCGGCCTTGATAACAGCAGCCTTCTTGGGCGCAGCGGCCTTGATAGCAGCAGCCTTCTTGGGCGCAGCGGCTTTCGGCGCAGCGGCCTTGACAGCAGCAGCCTTCTTGGGCGCAGCGGCCTTGACAGCAGCAGCCTTCTTGGGCGCAGCGGCCTTGACAGCAGCAGCCTTCTTGGGCGCAGCGGCTTTCGGCGCAGCAGCCTTAACAGCAGCAGCCTTCTTCGGTGCGGATTTGGCGGCAGCGACCTTGGAAGCCGCAGCCTTAGGCACAGCAGCCTTTTTCGGAGCGGCCTTCTTCGGTGCAGCGGCCTTAACAGAAGCAGCGGCGGGCTTGACAGCGGCGGGCTTCGTCGTGGCGGCTTTCTTCGGAGCAGTTGCGGCTTTCGAAACTGTTACCTTCGGCTTGGGCATGGGTCTTTTCTCCTTAAAAGTTAATTATAGGCACCTAAGCACTTAATATACATTTTTTTCACTTCTGTCAACTATCTACTTCATATTTTTGTCAAAAATATCTATTCTTTATGTAAGATTTTCTTTTGGCTGCACTGGAAACCAACTAAACAGTGGTTTTGGATCGGGTCCTACGATTTCCTGCAGGCAAAAAAATCCTTTGCCTATTGTTGATTTAATTATACTGCAAGGCCGTTCAATAACGCCGGACGATGACGGTCCCCCGGTCAAGCCTGCGCTGCAGCCAAAGGCCGATAAACTGCTTTATGAATCCCCGGGTAACCGGGATAAGGAAGAATAGACCGAGAAAATCGGTAAAGAAGCCGGGGGTAAGCAGGAGCACCCCGCCGACAAGGACCATGGCGCCGTCCAGCAGCTCGACGGCGGGAGGTTGTCCTTGCGCAAGTTCGGACCGAATGCGGCGCAGGATATGGAACCCCTGGGAACGGACCAGCCAAGCCCCTGCCAGACTTATGGCGAGCAGCAGAAGGACCGTCGGAAGTAGACCGATAAGTTCTCCCATTTTTATGATGAAGTATAACTCGATGACTGGAACAACGGCGAACAGGATAAAGAGGCGAATGAGCATGGCTGTCCTTCTGTCCTTTTGTATTTCTGGCTTGCCGCATAATAGTTACCATATGGAAACGTACAAAACAACCATATACCACGCAATTAATTCAGCGCAAACTTCGTAGGTATATTACATGATTTTCGAAATAGATGAAGCGGAACCAGTTGAGACGAGCCGAAATTTTCTCCGGATGAGAAGTGACCGGGTAAGGATTTCCTTTTTTACGGACAATAGAGTCGTTTTTTATTGACCTCAACCGGTTCTTGTTTTATAAACTAAATATAATTTATTTTAACTTTTAGGATCAGGAGGTAGTTATGAGCTTAATGGAGAAGATCAAGGCTAAAGCAAAAAGTAATCCTCAGACGATTGTCCTCCCGGAGAGCTACGATGAAAGAATGCTCTTCGCAGCGGAGAAGATCACTCAACAGGGTTTAGCGAAGATCACGATTCTCGGTAATCCCGCAAAGGTGAAGGCGGAGGCAGCAGAGAAGAAAGTCGATCTTACCGGGGTCGAAATCCTGGATCCGGCCACCGCGCCCAAACTCGATGCGTATGTGGATGCGCTCGTTGAACTCCGTAAGAAAAAAGGCCTGTCCCGCGAAGACGCCCTGAAACTACTGACCGCTCCTGACAATCTCTTTTTTGCCGGGATGATGGTAAGAGAGGGGGACATGGCCGGCTGCGTGGCCGGCGCCACAAGCACCACCGGCAACGTGCTCAGGGTTGCGATACAGACCGTCGGCACAAGCCCGGGGATCAAAACGGTCTCATCGTTTTTCATCATGATCACCAAGAACACGAATTTCGGCGAAAACGGGATTCTCTTCTACGCAGACTGCGCCGTCAACCCGAATCCGGACGCCCAAGGGCTCGCCGAGATCGCGGTGGCTACCGCCCGTAACTGCAAGGCCATTCTCGGCGTCGAGCCGCGGGTTGCCATGCTCTCCTTCTCAACCAAGGGAAGCGCTTCCCACGACGACATCGACAAGGTCGTGAAGGCCATGGGAATCGCCAAAGAGATCGATCCGGGCATCATGATTGACGGCGAGCTGCAGGCGGACGCGGCCCTCATCCCCAGCATCGGAGAAAAGAAGGCCCCGGGAAGCCCGGTTGCCGGCAAGGCCAATGTGCTGGTCTTCCCCGATCTCGATGCCGCTAATATCGCCTACAAGCTCACTGAAAGGATAGGGGGCGCCGATGCTATCGGTCCCGTCATTCAGGGGCTGGCAAAACCTGTTAACGACCTCTCCAGGGGTTGTTCCGTGGAAGACATCGTCAACGTCGCGGCGATCACCGGCCTTCAGGCCCTGGCGTAGTGCTGATACGGCGATATGGAAATATGATCCCATAAACGTTAATACTTGAAGAGCTGCGAGGTTTCGGAAACCTCGCAGCTCTTGTTTTATCGTGTGGAAGCAAAAAAAGGGCCGGCAATCAGATGCCGGCCTCTTTTTGTTCAGCGCTGGCCGTTCTCAGCCATGACGGACGTAATCCTTGCTGCAGAAGGAATACGCGAAGTTCATGTGGTCGGTGTATGTGCCGTTCAAAATCCCCGCCACGTCTTCGGTGAAGACCAGCTCTTCGTCGGTCGGGATGACGAACACCTTGATCGGTGATGCGTCGGTGGTAATGAGGGCCTCTTTCCCCTTGACGGCGGCCTTGTTTCTCTCCTTGTCGAGACAGATACCCATATGCTCCAGGTTCTCAATGGCCATCTCCCGGATCTGCCAGCCGCGCTCGCCGACACCGGCGGTAAAGACGACCGCATCAAGCCTGCCGAGAATTGCCATGTAGCTGCCGATATACTTCTTCAGACGATAGGCCTCGATCTTCAGGGCGAGCTGGCATAGATGGTCCCCCTGTTCGGCGTGGGCGATCACGTCGCGGCGGTCGGTGAAGCGCTTGGTTATCCCGAGGATGCCGCTCTTCTTGTTGAGGACGCTGTCGACCTCCTTGGGGCTGAGATTCTCTTCAGCCATCATGAATCCGGGGATGGCCGGGTCGATGTCGCCGCAGCGGGTCCCCATGACCGCCCCTTCCAGCGGGGTGAGACCCATGCTGGTGTCGACCGAGATGCCGTTCTTGATGGCGGTGTGGGAAACGCCGTTGCCGATGTGCATAGTGATGATGTTGCATTCCTTTGCAGGTTTCCCGAGCAGAACCGCGGCCCGCTTGGAGACGTAGAGGTGGGAGGTGCCGTGGAAGCCATAGCGGCGGTAACCGTGCTTTTCGTACCACTCGTGAGGGATCGGATAGATATACGCCTCTTCCGGCATGGTCTGATGGAAGGCGGTGTCGAAGATGGCGATGTGGGGTACATTCGGGAGAACGGCTTGGGCGGCCTCGATTCCGGCTATGTTGGGGGGGTTGTGAAGAGGCGCCAGGTGGGCGACTTCCTTGACCGTGTTGAGCACGTTCTCATCAATCCTGACGGAGCAGGTGAACTTCTCCCCGCCATGCACGACCCTGTGGCCGACCGCGGCAATCTGGTTGATGTCCTTGAGGACACCGACCTCGGGGTCCAGGAGGGTCTTTGTCATCAGGTCCATTGCTATAGTGTGGGTCGGGCATTCGAATTCTTTTCTGTACTTCTCCCGGCCGGGGACCTCGTGGACGATAAAGGAACCGCCGATTGTTACCCGCTCCACCAACCCCTTGGCGATAACTTCCTTCTTATCCCAGTCGAAAAGCTGATACTTTACAGATGAACTACCACAGTTGATTGCCAGAATATCCATGCAAACACTCCTCCTGATATTTTTTTTAAGTGAACGAGGTCACCAACAGCAATAATTAATTCCTTCAGGAAAATAAACTTAAAATAAATTTAATCAATGCGAAATGGCTCTTATAATAACCCAGAGTCGGAGCCATTGCAAGATATTTTTCTAATTTTTTCTAATATATACTATTTAATTCAACAGGACCATTATGTTTCAGCTGATATTGGCGCATGCGCCAGTTGCACGGCGTTCGCTGTGAATCCGTCAAATTGGCAAAAGTTGATCCGGGCAACGGGGTGGACGTATTCTTCCCGTAAGACTCCCGAGGCGGCCAGGTAGCCGTAAGAGAGACCAAGCATATCCGCCACTCCCCCCATGGTGAGATGCATCCGGACGTATTCCCTGTTGATCGCCTGCAGAAATGGTACGCAGTCACCTCCCGCGGTGATGATCCGCTCGATGAACCGACCGTCTCGTCTGATACGGGCGAGCCCCGGAGTACCACAGCGGTGGAGGGTGGTGGTATCCTCCACGGTTTGCATGAGACGCCCCAGCATGGCGAATGATGCGGTTTTGTAGCAGCCGTATTGGTCAAAGGCCTCCAGAAAAACGGGTACCGCCTCATCAAACAGCGAGGGAAAACCATTCTTCGCCTCCCGGACGATACCTTCGGTTCCATAGCGGGCCCTCGCCTGCCGGCCATGGGTAGTACTCTCCGCCTGCGGCTCCCCGAAGAATTCGCATGCCAGAGAGGCTATCTTGGCGCGGAGGTGGCGCTCGTCAGAGGAGAGGCAGCGCCAGCGGGCAACGAGGAGGAGGCCGCTCAGGAATAGAAACCCCTTGTGGGTGTTGGTCCCCAGGGTGGCAAGCATGTTCTTTTCGGTCCGCATCCCGATGGGCAAAAGATTCCCCGGCAATGAGGGAGCGCACCAGTTCGCCCAGGTAGTCCGCAAGGAGAAGGAGGGACCGTTCCATGCGGGAGAGCGACAGGTCGGGGTGGGAACCGCAGTCCGTCATATCCACGAGCCCCGGCTTCGGCGTCAGGTAGAGTTCCATGCCGGCCCCCCGGGCAAGGGCAACGGCAAACCGTTCAATCTCTGCAAAGCGCGAGGAGTTCATCTGCTCTCCCTTTCACCTCCCCGGCCGCATGGCGGCGGAGACGGATACATTCAACGGCCGGCAGGTCGCAGACCAGACAGGAACGCGGCGGCAGGCCGAGCGCGGCCCGGCCGACCTGGCAACCGCTTTCGTTAAAGATATCGAAATCGATCAGTCGGCCAAAGGGATCTGCACTCTCCATCTCGATGCAGCGCCGCTTCACAAAGGTCGCCTCCCGGTCGAGGGAGATGAAGGCGTAAGACCCCAGCAGATCACGGTCCCGGGCAAGCATCCCGGCGTCGGGAAAAGCTCTGAAAAAACCGTACAGCGCCCGGGAAAAGAGGGACTCTGCACCCGGCGGGTTCTTCTCCGTACCCGGGATGTTGAGCGAGAGAACGACGGTGGCCGGATAGTCCCTCTTCAGGTACGCCTCCAGGAGTTCCTGACGCCGGTCCCGGGTGGTGATGATACTATTCCTTAACCTTCCGTATGACATCGATAATTGATCCATCACGGTACTCCACAAGCCCCACGACCGCGTCCTCGAATTCCAGGGGGCGGGGCTCTCCGGTCACCCGGCAGATCTCCTCACGCAGCTCACGGATATCCTTCACCGGCGCCCGGCGCCGGATCAACTCCTCCCTCAATTCAGCATGGCGGTCGTTGACGGCGATCCCACGCTCGGTGACGATGACATCGACCGTTTCTCCCGGAGTGGTGACCGTGGTCACCGCATCCCTGACGATGGGGAGACGCCCCCGTATGGAAGGCGCAACGATAATGGAGAGCTTTGCCCCGGCTGCCGTGTCGCTGTGCCCGCCGGTGTTGTGGAGAAGGTAGCCGTTGGACTCGGTGTTGACGTTGACGTTGAAGTCTATGTCGACCTCGGTGGCGCCGAGGATCACGCAATCGAGCCGGTTCACCACGGCCCCGGCGTTGAACGGGTTGGCGTACATGTCGGCGCTGATCTCCAGGTGGTTCCGGTTCTTCCCCATCGATTCCACTGCCCTGAGGTCGAAGCACTGGACGTCGAAGAGTGTCTGAAAGAGCCCCTCCTCCAGCATGTCGACGAAGTAGCCGGTGATCCCGCCGCAGCCGAAGCTCCCCCTGATCTTCCCCTTGCGCATGAGGGAGCGTACCTGGTCGGCCACGGCCAGTGCTATCCCGCCGCTCCCGGTCTGGAACGAAAAACCGTCCTTCAGGCATCCGGACGTCTCGATGACCATCGCCGCATATTTGGCGATCTGGAGGCCGATCGGGTCGGTAGTGATCCGGGTGGTGGTGGAGACGATCTTCGCCGGATCGCCGAGCGTATCCACGGTCACCACGTAGTCGACGAGGGTCTGGGGAATGCTGATCGGCGTCGCCGGGTAGGGAACGAGGTTGTCGGTCACCGCCACGACGGTCCCGGCATGGAGCGCGTCGACCATGGCGTAACCGAGGCTCCCGCAGGCGGAGGGGCCGGAGACGCCGTTCATGTTGCCGTATTCGTCGCAGCACGGGGCGGCAATGAAGGCAACGTCCACCGGCACCTCACCGTTGATGAGGGAGCGTGCCCGTCCCCCGTGGGAGCGGACAATCACGGGGCAGTGAAGTTCCCCCTTGGAGATGAGCTCGCCAATGAGGCCGTTCACCCCGCATTCGAACCCGGTAATGACCCCTTTGCGGATATAGGGTATAAGCTCGGCATGGACAGGGTGGATGGAACTGGAGGCGATCTTTATGTCGCGCAGACCGAGGGAGTCGATCACCCGCACCAGCTGATTGAGAAGAAAGTCGCCGTTGCGTAAGGCATGATGGGTGGAGATGGTCATCCCGTCTTTAAGCCCGGCGGCGGCTACCGCCTCCTGGAGATTCCCGAGCAGCTTCCCCTCCCCGGGATTGACCCGTCTCAGGCCCCTGGTGGCCCGGTCCCGGTCGGGCTGAAGGGACCAGGGGTCGCGATAGGGTATAACCTTTCTCCCTGCGAAGGTTTCCGGGATCAGGCGCCCCAGGCTATTCCGTACCATAGACCACCTCGTCGTCCACATCGCTTTTCACCAGGCCATGGGCATGGGCGGTACGGAGTACGCGGACGGCGCGCTTGACCACCGGCGCATCAACCATCCGGCCCCCCAGGGAGATAACACCGGTCCCCATGAGCCGCGCCCGCTTGATTGCGTCGATCACCTGCAGCGCATAC
>JBGPID010000131.1:0-7809 GCA_041484725.1 Geobacteraceae bacterium
CGGCACCACCATATGTTTTTCCTTGCGGGTAAGACCGGGGGCAATAAACAGCCAGAGTTGATGAAAAACAACCGGCAGGACCAGGATAAACCCGGCAATCATCGAGATCTTGCATTGAATGAAAAAAGGCTCCAATGGAGCGCTGTAATTCAGCCGCCGGTCTTTGGCATCGACAACCTCTTCCTTGCCCAGTTGATAATGACTGTAAACCGCGGGATAGCGCTCTTTAACCTTAACATATATCTTTTTCTTGATTTCCTTAAGATAAGTCTGGCCGGTCAGCGGTTTCTCAATAAACTTCAACAGGGGAGTGGAAAAGTTCCAGGATACTCCCATCCCTATTACTATCGCCGTTACAATTACGATCAAACGTTTCCTAAGCTCTGCGAGGTGTTCAATAAACGGCAGAACTTTTTCGTTATTCTTCATTAATTGATCCTTTTAGCAATTGATCCTTGACGCAGACATTATCCGCTTGCAAAAGCCTTATCGAGGTAAATAATTTGCAAATCATAACATAGCATCCGGATCATGTGCAACTCTTCTCAAGCTCTTCCCCGTGTTGGTCGATAAATCAGCAATATTTCTTGACAAATAATCGGCGGGAGTAAATAATTTCAAGCCTTACCCGTCAAACAGCGTATTCTAGGTATCGGAGCCCCCAATGAAAATTGAAAGCGATTTCCTTGTCATCGGCAGCGGTATTGCCGGCCTTTCATTCGCACTGCAAGCGTCCGGACATGGCAGAGTTGCATTGATCACCAAGAGGGAAATTGCCGAATCAGCCACCAACTATGCCCAGGGGGGGATTGCCTCGGTCTTTTCCCAGGAAGATACTTTCGCGGCACATATTCAAGATACCCTGGTGGCAGGCGCCGGCATCTGCCACGAGGATGTGGTGAGAAAGGTGGTGGAAGAGGGTCCGGAGGTGATCCGCAACCTGATCGAATGGGGGGTAAAATTTACCACCCGCGGCGATACCTATGACCTGACCCGTGAAGGGGGACACAGCAAGAGGCGCATTCTCCATGCCGACGACGCAACAGGCCGGGAAATCGAACGGGCACTGGTGGCCGCGGTCAGGGAAAACGCCAACATCGACATCTACGAGCATCACATAGCCATCGATCTCATAACCGCGGCCAAAGTCATGCGCATGAGGCTCAAATCGAACCGCTGCTGCGGCGCGCACGTGCTCGACATCAAAAACGGAGTGATAAAAACCTTTGCCGCCAAGATAACCCTACTTGCCACAGGCGGCGCCGGCAAAGTCTATCTCTACACCTGCAACCCGGATGTGCTCACCGGTGACGGCATTGCCATGGCCTACCGCGCCGGCGCAACCATCGCCAATATGGAATTCATGCAATTCCACCCAACCACCCTCTACCACCCCCATGCCAAGTCCTTTCTCATCTCCGAAGCGGTAAGAGGGGAGGGGGCCATACTGCGCAGACGCGACGGCACCCCTTTCATGGAGAAATACCATCCCCTGAAGGACCTCGCCCCGCGTGACATCGTGGCCCGCGCCATTGACAACGAAATAAAGACCTCCGGCGACGACTGTGTCTATCTCGATATAACCCATAAGGATCCGGACTTTGTCAGGAACCATTTCCCCAATATATTCCTGACCTGCCTGGGATACGGCTTCGACATGACCACCGAGCCGCTGCCGGTGGTGCCTGCGGCCCACTACCTGTGCGGCGGGGTAGCTGTGGGCAGTAACGGGGATACCGACCTCCAGCATTTATACGCCATCGGCGAAGTCTCTTTTACCGGGCTTCACGGCGCCAACCGCCTGGCCAGCAATTCGCTCCTCGAATCAGCCGTCTATGCCGGCAGGGCATACCGGCATGCGGTGCAACAACTGGATAACGGCAACTTTGTCTGCCCGGATATTCCCGAATGGGATTCCGGCACTGCCACCAACAGTGATGAAATGGTGGTGGTTTCCCAGAACTGGGATGAAATACGGCGCTTCATGTGGAACTATGTGGGGATAGTCCGCTCCGATAAACGTCTGGAAAGGGCCATGCACCGAATCGGTCTCATCCAGGAGGAGATCGAGGATTATTACTGGAACTTCATCATCACCTCCGATCTCATTGAACTGCGCAACATAGCCACTGTGGCCGAACTTATTGTCTCATGCGCGCAAATGCGCAAGGAATCGCGGGGACTCCATTATAATATCGACTATCCGGAAAGGGATGATGCCCACTGGCGGAAAGACACCTTTATAAGAAAACAGTTCTGAGGTTTTAATGACTATTGATGAGATAAGAGCGGAGATTGATCGTCTGGACAACGAGTTGTTGAGGATATTCAATCAGCGGGCCGATTTTGCGCTAAAAATAGGGGAGATAAAAAAAGGACTGGAGATTCCGGTCTACGACCCGGCGCGGGAAAAAAACATCTTCCAGCGTATGAAGGCGGAAAACCCGGGACCCCTTGACAATGACGCCATAGTCAGGTTGTTCGAGCGGGTAATCGATGAATCGAGAAGGCTGGAAAGGATCATGACCAGGGACCAGGGACCAGGGACCAGGGAGTAGGGCCTTGAAACTTGAAACTAAAAACCCGGACCTCGAACCTTTTTTCGAGTCTCCCTTGAGGAGGGATTGCCTGTGCTGATAATCATGAAAAGAAGCGCCGACGAGTCGGCATTGGATAAAGTAAAGGAATTTCTGATCAACAATAATTTCGACATCCATCAATCAACGGGCGCCAATCAGACGATTATCGGTGTAATCGGTGATACCGAAACCCTCGATCCCCATCTGATAGAGGTTATGCCGGGGGTTTTGCAGGTCATCAGAATCACCAGGGAAGAATGAATAAAAACAGGTTAATAGGCTGAAGACTGAAGGTTGACGTACTTCTTTTCCTTCAGCCTTCCACCTTCAGCCTTCAGTCTGAACACCCGCTTCCAGACTGTCATATATCTTTTCGAAGATATGCTCGATCTGGAAAAACGTCGCTAACAGCATCGGGTCAAAATGGGCCTTCGGATTTATTCTGTCATCCCCCTCCCTGAAAATTCTCAGGACGTCACCATGGTTGATAGGAAGTTTGTAACTTCTTTCCGAGCGTAACGCATCGTAGACATCGGCGACCTTGACTATACGACCCGCCAAAGGGATATTATCGCCTTTAAGCCTGTGCGGATAGCCGCTGCCATCCCAGTTTTCATGATGGGCCAGGGCCACCTCCCTGGCTACCAGCAGCCGGGGAGAATCTCCGAGAATCTCTTCCCCGTAAACCGGATGCATCATCATCAGCTCCATTTCCTCCTTGTTCAGGGCCCCTTCCTTGAGGAGAATGGAGTTTGGAATCTTTATTTTGCCCACATCGTGCATCTGGGCCGAGTAGGAGATTACATCGACAAAATCACCGGGAAGCCCCATATTTGCCGCCAATGCGCCGGCATAGCGGTTAACCCTGAGGATATGCCTTCCTGTCTGCTCTTCCGCGGCTTCGCAAGCCCTGGCCAATGCTTCGATAGTGTAAATAAAGGCTTTTTCGGTTTCCTGCAACTCATTGGAAAGGGTTACCAGCGAACCTATAACTATTGCGAGGCTTCGTAACACATCCGCATCATACTCCGTCGCCTTTCCGGGATAATTAAAGGCGAGTATGGCGCCGGGAGTTTCACCACTTATCCTGTAAGCGACAAAATTCCTGATGATTCCCCCTGCACACTCCCTGACCGTCGGTTGGAAGTATGCCTGATACTCTTCCACGTTCTCGTGGCTATCGGCCCAGTTGGAAGCCACCACATCGGCCTGGGTCAAATCGATCGCATACCGTGACAAGGGGTCTATGGATATCTCTTCCGATTTTTCGATCAACTCACCCTGTTTCAGGTGGAAAACCCGCCCGCGCCGGATATTGCCGTCCTTTTCCCGAAAGACGACAAAAATGCTCCCCGGCCCTCGCCTTCCCTTTCCTCCCAGCACTTTTTGAATAGCGTCCACATAAAGCTCTTCATCGGTAAACTTTTTACAGCAGATATTCTGCAATGTTCTGTCTGTAATGCGCAGCAACTCCTGGGTCTGCTGCAGTGACATCTCGCAAAGTTCCTGAGACATGTGATACCGCACCTCCTTATCATTTGATGCGTTTGTGGAGGCCTTGGCGGGTGATGCCCAATAGGGCTGCGGCGACGGTCAGTCTGCCATCCGCCAGTTTCATCGCCCTGTTTATCATATATTCCTCAACTTCATGTAACGTGGGGAATCTGCCGAAAAGTCCGTTAAAGATATCATCACCCATATCATCCGGAGCAACTGTATCCGCCGATTCAACCGGCATATGCCTGGTGACCCCCGAAAGATCTTTCAAAAGGAGCGGGCCGCTATTATGCCGGACAACGGCATCATAAACCACCGCTTTGAATTCGCGAATATTGCCGGGGAAATCAAGATTGCGCAGATAAGCGGCTACGTCGGGAGACGGGACCGGTTTCGGCTTATTGAGGGAGAGCGCCGCCTCTTCGATGAAATGATCAAGAAGCAGGGGTATATCCTCCAGACGCTCGCGGAATGGGGGAATGTTAATCTGATAGGCACAAAGGCGATAATAAAGATCTTTGCGGAAATTTCCCTTTTCCAGCAACCGGCGAAGATCCTGATTGGTTGCTACAATGATGCGCGCGTCAGTGAATTTCAAAACATCCGACCCCAGAGGATAATATTCCTCCCCCTGCAGAAGTCTGAGCAGCTTGACCTGGGAAAGAGGGCTCAGATCACCTATTTCATCGAGAAACAGGGTCCCTCCCGCTGCTTTGCCGATCAGACCTTCCCGCGGTTGTTCAGCACCGGTAAATGCGCCTCTCTTATGCCCGAATAACGTATCGGAAAACATCACATCATCGAGTCCGGCCACGTTAACGGTTACGAAAGCTCCATTTACCCCGCTTGTCTTATGTATTGCGTGGGCCATCAATTCTTTGCCTACCCCGGTTTCGCCTGTAATGAGAATCGGCAGCCGGGATTGGGAGATAACCTCGGCATATTGGAAAATTACCCGCATTTTTTTACTGCAGGTGATGATCTCGGCAAAGGCGTCCGAGCAGGAGAGGTGATCGGTGAAGAGGCATTCTTTGAGAGAGGAGACTTCCTTCTGCAGGAAATTCAGTTTTAAAGCCTTATCGATGGCCGATATCAGGCGATTCGGCTCGACCGGCTTTAGCAGATAATCGAATGCACCCGCTTTCAGACATTCTATCGCTGTCTCCAGGTCATCCGAGGCGGTCATGATCAGGACGGGAATTTCGGGGAAATCGCCGACAAGTATCGGCAACAATTCAGTTCCGGAGAGATACGGCATCATCAGGTCCAGGACTATTACCGAAACCTTTGTTTCTTTCAACAGAGGGAGCAGTTGCCGGCTATCCTGAAGCGTCAACACATTCTGGATACCTTCACAGCCAAGGGCCATTTTGGTAAGATTAAGAATTTCCGGTTCATCATCTACCAGCAGAATGGGGGAATAATTTGTTTTTGCCGACTCCATAATTGCTCCATTTAGTTGCAGCCATTTTCCCTGCAGGGGCGTGGCGATGCCTCGCCCAAACGGGCGACCGGAGCGGTCCCCCCTAAACCACCGGCAATTTCACAATGGCGGTCGTACCCTTTCCCGGCTCTGAATCGAATTCCAGAACACCCCTGTGGTCCATGATGATCACGTTGGAAATGGCGAGGCCCAAACCGGTTCCTCCACTGTCGAGCTTGGTGGAATAAAACGGCTCAAAAAGCCGGCATTTTACATCCGCTGACATTCCGCATCCATTGTCGCTCACCTTGATAACGGCTTGCCCGGCTTGTTCATCAAAGCATGTCGAGACAGAGACCGACCGTTCCTTGTCGGGAAGCGACTGGAGGGCGTTCATGATGAGATTTATGACAACCTGTTCAAGCTGTTGGGAGTTTCCCCTGACTTCCGGCATTCCCTCGGAGAGATCGATCCTGAAATGATAGGTATGCATTTTAATTTGATTGTTGAGAATTGAAGCTGAAACAGAAACGATTCGATTGATATCGGTTTGCATGGAGAGGTCCGCTTTCCCTTTTCGCACAAAGTCACGCAGATTCGTGATGATACCTTCAATTCTGCGGGAACTGTCGGTGATCCCCGAAATAAGCTGCGGAAATGCTTCTCTCAGTTGGGAATAGTGATGCCCGCCGATTACGAAATCTCCCTCTTCCTGAAAATATTTGTCGAGGATCGGGAGCATATCATTCCAGGCCTTGGCAAGCACATGCGCGGTGAATTTAATGCTGTTGTTGGGATTATTGACTTCATGGGCCATGCCTGAAACCAGGAGACCAAGCGAGGTCATCTTGTTTGTCTGGATCAACTTAGCCTGAATAGTTTTCTTTTCCTCTTCCGCCCGCTTCCATTCGGAGATGTCGCGAGCCACATGGACGCACCCGATCAACTCGCCGCTGCTCTTGCGCAAAGGGGTCACGGTTATCCAGAAATGGCTGTCGAGCCTTGTCTCATAGATTCCCGTCTCGTGCTCCCTGCCGTCCTTGAGCAGCCGCAGGCAGGGACACCCGGCATCGGCCGATATTTTTTCGTGGAAGAGCTCGAAGCAGCGTTTGCCCGCGGCCTCTTCCTTGGTGATCCTGAAACGTTGCGCCATCGCCTCGTTTACCTGGACGATCCGTTGCTCCCGGTCGATTATGGCAATAAGATCGGTGACGGTATCGAAAGTCCTTTCCCATTCCGCTTTGGCCTCCATCTTCTGGGCAAGCCGGAGTTGTTCTTCCAGATACATCTTTTCCGCTTCCCTGCGCTCCAGCGTTTCCGCCATTGCATTGAACGCCACCGCGACCTTGCCGATCTCATCCGCGGTTTCAATGGGGATTCTCCGGGAGAGGTCACCTTTCCCCACGGTCCGGACCCCCTCCATCAGGCTGTCTAGGGGCTCCGTAATCCAGCTCAGCACCTTATATACGCCGGCTATACCCAGGAACAAAAAGAGGGTCAGAAAGAGAATGCCGACTAACAGGAGGTTCCCGACACGCCGGTTCAGATCGGTTTTTCCAAGAACGATCCTGACGAGGCCGATGGCCCGGTATTCCGGCGGTTTCGTCTTTTCCTTGAAATAGAGGGACTCGGTCGTTGGATAAACTATTTCCGATATTATCTGCGAATAGAATACAATGTCATTCCTGTTCCGGGAAAATGATGCAGATTTCGTTTCCCCGAGAAGTGTCCTGATCCTTTTCGTCTCTTCGGCGCCTTTCAGCACGGGGTCAATGACGGTCCCGTCCTTGTTCACTTCGGCGAGCAGTTCCCCGTTGGCGGCAAATATGGTCACGGAGATGACATTTTTGTTTTTTGTGATGCCTTCGGCGGCGGCTTGCAGCGTCTCCCTGTTTTCAGCGAAAACGGCGAGTCTTGAATTGTAGGCGAGGATGCTCGCCAGCAGATTTCCTTCGTTGACGAGCTGCTCCTGATAGGTATTGCTCTCATGCAGGATAAAGAAGATGGTAAAGGAAAAAGAGACAATAACGATAAATAGGATGCATAGAAAGAAAACCTTGGCCCGGAAACTTTCTTTCAGTTTGATGAATGAGTTGGGTGAAATCATGGTTTCAATCCCTGTTTGCGAATTAGAAGTTTTCGATCCCTTTGAGGCTGATGCCGAGTTTTTGTGCGACCTTCCGGTTGATCCGCAGGATCGCCTTCCTGGCTTCGCTATCGGGAAGTTCCGAGACCCGGGTCCCGTCCAGGACCTTATTCGCCATTTCCCCCGCCTGTTTCCCCAGATCAAAACTGTTGATATCCAGGGAG
>JBGPID010000132.1:0-7762 GCA_041484725.1 Geobacteraceae bacterium
TACCCACTAGCCACTAGTCCCTGTTCAACTGTCCACTGTTCAACTGTCCACTGTTCAACTGTCCACTGTTCAACTGTCCACTGTTCAACTGTCGCAGCAGTTCTTCGCACGCACCCCTGTCTACCTTACCGCTGCTGTTCTTGGGGAGCATTTTGACGAGCCGGATCTCGCTTGGAAGCTTGTGTCTGGTTAAGAGCCTGGAACATCTGCAGAGAATCTCCTGTGTGTTTACCCCCTCCCCTGTCGGCACTGCCACCGCCACCAGCCTGTGCCCGGCAAGCTCGTCCGCCAGGCCGAGGACAGCACACTCGATAACCAGCTCAGTTGCGACAAGTGCGTCCTCGATCTCCTGTGGATTGATCCGGTGTCCTCCCACCTTCAGCTGATTATCCTTCCGCCCCACGACGTAGAAGTAGCCGTCATCATCCTGGTATCCCAGGTCCCCCGTATGGTAGCCGTTACGGCTCAAGGCCTTTGTCGTGCTCTCCTGGTCTTTCCAGTAGCCGAGCATGATATTCGGTCCGCTTGCCACCAGTTCACCTGTCTCCCCTTTCGGCAGTTCCTCTCCGTTGGCGTCCAAAACCCGCATGGTCACATCGGGGATCGGAATGCCGATCGATTCGATCTTCTCATTAATGCGATCCGGTTCGACATAAGTCAGACGCGCAGCAGCCTCGGTAGCGCCGTACATGACGTAAAGCTTCGTATGCTCAGGCAGCACCTTCAACAACTCCTCCTTTGTGTGGCGGGCCATATGGCCGCCTGCCTGGGAACAGTAGCGGAGCGAGCCGAGCTTATCCCTGACGGACCTGAGCGGAGAACGGTGCAACAGGTAGGCATAGGTGGAAGGCACCCCGGAGAAGCCGGTCACCTTCTCGTCGATCATCTGTTGAATGACAGTGGCGGGGTAGGCAAACTGATTATTTATGACGACTGTGCCGCCGGCGGCGAAGTGGGTATTAAGGAGCGATTTCCCCATGACGTAGAAGAAGGGAAGGACTATCATCTGTATATCATCACTGGTTAGATCCAGGTAGCGAACGATAGAACGGGTGTTGGCAGCTATGTTCCAGTGAGAGAGCATGACCCCCTTGGGCCTCCCGGTCGAACCCGAGGTGAAGATGATACTGGCGAGGTTTGCCTCTTCGAGCGGCAGACAGGGATCAATGCAATCTCCGGCACCGCTGATCTCGTCAAAAGAGAGCACGGACAGCGGAGTTTCCCTCCACTTGAGTCTCGGCCTCGCCAGTAGCAGCGTCCGGATTGAGAGAACGGAAAGATCGACTGTCTGGAGAGTCCTTTCGCACCTGGAGGATGAGATGATGACGCTGGGGGCGATTTCGGCGAGAAGGGACATAAGAGCGTCCTGCTTCAGATCCGGGTAGAGGGGCACCGCGACTCCCCCCGCCTTGAGGCAACCATAGTAGCCGGCAAGGTATTCCCGGCAGTTCTCAAGGAGAAGCACAACCCGGTCACCCGGTGTCACTCCCCTGCTTAATAGCCAGCGGGCGATCCGGTTGGCGTCCCGATTCAGCTCTCCATAACTGATCCTGTCATCTCCATGTACCAGGGCGCACTTGTCCGGCAGGATGCGCGCACTCTCTTCCAGGAAATGGTGGACCAAGTTGATTTGTGATGACTGCATGATGTATCGTTTCCTTGTTTGACTAGCGACCAGGGACCGGAGTTTAGCGGATAGTGAATAGTGGTTAGTGAAAAGTGCAAAGGCAGCGTATTGCATTTAGAATATGACTAATCACTTGTCACTAACCACTAGTCACTAGACACTGCCTCTATTCCACTGCCTTCACGCCGTCGCCATCTTCCTTCCCAGGTACCCCACGAGGTTCATGATCGAATCAAGATTCTCCGGTACAAGTTCGTCATCCTTGACCTTGATGGTGAACTGCTCTTCGAGAAAACTGATCACTTCCAGTATACCGGTGGAATCGAGGATTCCCGACTCCAGGAAGGAAACAGAGTCGTCAAATCCCTTGTCGTCTCCAAAAAGAAAATTGTCGATAATATACGTCCTCAGTTGTTGGTGAAGTTCATTCATCTTTCATCCTTTCAAGCTATCTTTTGAGTTTATTGAGGATAAATTAGTGGTTAGTGACTAGTGGTTAGTGGTTAGTTTTTTCTATCCACTATTCACTATTCACTATCCACTACACACTATCCATTGTTCACTATTCTCTACTCACTATTCACTGCCCCTTCCTTCTATATGCAGTTGATCTCCGGAACCTCTTCCATCAATAGCGGTTTCATATGAAGATAACGTGTGGTGGCACGTTTGGTGTCTATGTCGTCATACACTTTCCGGACCTGTTCCGGCAATAGGCCAACGGCAGATGCGACCACGGAAGGTTCCATTCCCTTGTTCTTCCCATAGAGACAGAGGTCCATCTCCCGGTAAGGAAGGGAGAAGTAGAACTCGTCCTGCCCCTGGGCGAGGGAATAGGTGTCGGTGGTTGGGGGCCTCTTGCAGATCTCCTCCGGAATGCCCAGGAATTCCGCCATCTGGTAGACCTGGGTCTTGTAGAGGTGGGCGATCGGCTTGATGTCGGCAGCTCCGTCCCCCAGTTTGACGAAAAAGCCCTGGTCGTATTCGAGGCGGTTCGGTGTCCCGGCGACGGCGAAGTTGAGGCGGTCGGCATGGTAGTATTCGAGCATCTTGCGGGTGCGCTGCTTAAAGTTCGTTGCCGCCACGATCTCCAGGTATGGCTTGAGGGGAAGACGGGCCGTTACGTTTGCGCCGACGGGGGGCTGGGCCACAACCGACAGGAGGCTGAACCCCTGATGTTCAAAAATGCTGGAAATCACGATTTTCGATTTCCAACCTTCCGCGTATTCGGGAATGACCAGCCGGACAGCCTCATCATAGAGCCGGTAGAAACCGAGGGACTCCAGGATAGGAGAGATGTCGACCCGTAGTGAGTCGATGCCGAGATGGTCGATGACGGACCGGCTGAGGCTGGTCGTCTCCTTTGCCGAGTGGCGCTCCGGCATTTCCAGGCCGAAGACACGCTCCTTCCCAAGGGCCTTTACCGCCAGTGCAGCGGTAACGCTGCTGTCGATGCCTCCGGAGAGGCCGACAACAATGCCCCGGCGCTTCAGCTGGTTTTTCATACAGTCACGGATGCACGAGGCAATTCTTTCGGCTTCCTTCTCAAGGTCGATGGCAAGGACCTCGGCGGAAAATGCGTCTACTTGATCCATCTATTCCTCCAGTATTAAAATCAGTGATTAGCGAATAGTGATTAGTGGATAGTGGTTGGAGTTATATGGTCACTAGTCGCTTGTCACAGCTCCCTGGTCGCTCGTCACTGGTCTCCAGTCCTCTCGCTACACCCTATACTTTTCACAATATACACTATCCACTATCCACTATCCACTATCCACTATCCACTATACACTATCCACTACACACTATCCACTACACACTATACGCTGCCCTTCCTAACTATTCTCTTGTCCACCTTGTGCGGCTTTACGCTCTGCGCATCGAAATTTTCAATAAACTGCTCGTGCAGGATCTGGGTGGAGAGGATCCCGGTCAGGGCCATGTTTTGTGTCTCGCTCTCGACAAAGCGGTCGTCTTTTATGAACCTGTTGACCAGGCGGCCGGTTTTTAACGGATCGAAATATCCGTTTTTCTTCAGATTCCCTTCAGAAAGAAATTCATGGGCATAGCCGTCGCCGGCGCCGAAGAATACATCCCTTATGGGCGCCCGGTAGGGATGCTTGGGCCTTGATACGATGGCATCGGGAATCAGCGCTTCGAAAGCCTTTTTCAAAATGAACTTCTCTTTCAGAACCCTTAGTTTCCAGGTGGGTGGGAGCTTCATGGCGAATTCGATGACCCGGAAGTCGAGGAAAGGCACCCTCAGTTCCAGGGAGTTGCCCATGGCAACCCGGTCCCCCTGGGAGGAGAGGAGGTAATTGGAGAGAAATATCTCCATCTCCAGAAACTGGGCACGGGAGAGGATGTCACGTTCAGGGAAACCGGCGGGGAGAGCTGCCAGTACCTCCTCTTCGGGATTATAATTATCCAGTTCGGCCATAACCCGGTCGGAAAAGAATATGCTGTTTTTTCCTGTATTCTCCCAGCGGATGCGGTGGGAAAAGAGGGGGTCCAGCTGGGTATCAGCCGTCACGGCGAAGAACTTCTGCAGGTAAGAGCGACCCCGCGCCGGGTTTTTGAATATGTATGGATAGAGTCGCTCCAGGAGTAGCGGTCGGAAACGGGAGGCGGGGTTCCTGCTCCAGAACTGCCTGACCTTGGCCTCCTTGAATATATTGTAGCCCGCGAACACCTCGTCTGCCCCTTCTCCGGTCAGGACCACCTTGAAGTTGTTTTCCCGAACCAGCCTCGACAGGAGGTACATGGGGACCGGCGCGGTGCGTAATAGCGGCTTTTCGCAGTGGCGGACAACGGCAGGGAAATTCTGACGGATATCGTTGTTGTCGATCAGAAGGTGGCTGTGATCGGTCCCCAGATGCTTCACCATCATCTGCTGGAAAGGGGTCTCGTCGAAGGCCTCCTCCTTGAAACCTATTGAGAAGGTGCGCAGGTTGTTGTTGAAGTTCCCCGAAATCAGCGAGGTAATGATGGAAGAGTCGAGCCCGCCGCTCAGATACGCACCCACCGGCACATCGGCCCTGAGCCTGATCCGGATGGCGTCGAGAAGAAGCTCCCGCGTCTCCTCCACCGCTTCCTCGAATGATCCGGGCCACCGCGATGCGGGGGGAACATAGGGGATGGTCCAGTACGCTTCCTGCCGAGCGATCCTCCCCTGCTTGAGCAGCATGAAATGGCCTGGCGGAAGCTCGAAGACACCCTTGAATACAGTTTTGGGCGTAAGCGTTGTCCAGAGGGTGAAGACCTGGGAAAGGGCCTGCATATCGATTTCACGATGAACCGATGGGTCGAGAAAGAGGGCCTTGATTTCCGAGGCGAAGAGAAATTTCCCGCCCGCACGGCAATAGTGTAGAGGCCTGATCCCTACCCTGTCCCGGGCGAGGAAGAGTTCCTCCTTAACGCTGTCCCAGATGGCGAAGGCGAACTGGCCGTTCAACCGCTGGAGGCACGCAGGGCCGTACTCCTCGTAGATGTGGACCAGTATCTCCGTGTCGGTCCCGGTGCGGAATATATGCCCCTTTTCCTCCAGGTCCGCCTTCAGCTCGGGGTAGTTGAAGATTTCCCCATTGTACACCGTCCAGAGGGTGCCGTCCTCATTGCATATGGGCTGGGTGCCATCTCCCAGGCCGATGATGCTGAGGCGGGTGTGCCCCATTGCCATACGGTTGTCCAGGTATAAACCCGTCTCGTCGGGGCCCCGGTGCCGAAGGATGGAGATCATCCTGGAAATCAGCACTTCGGAATCCGGGCCAACGTTATATATTCCCGCAATGCCACACATATTTATCTCTCACTATGAACTCAAGGGACAGTGTGTAGTGCATAGTGGATAGTGACTAATGACCACTAATCACTATCCACTAATCGCTGTCCACTGTCCGCTGTCCGCTGTATTTAGATTACACAAAATATACCAAAACAACTAAACCGTATTTCCCTGTGATAACGTACAGTTATAACTTTGCCGATTTTTTGTTGAAATGGATGGAATGTTAAATAAATGGTGGGGATGAACTATTTGCAACGCCATTAAACAGGGAAATTGAGAGGTAGGAGAGAGATGTTAAAAACATGGCGCGTGTTAAATATTTATCCGGCGACCTGTGACCAAGAATCAGTGAACAGCGTCCAGTGGCAGCGAAAACCAGTGAACAGTGGACAGTTGATAAGTGACCACGGACCATAATTCAACTGTTTAACTGTTCAACTGTCCGCTGTACCCTGTTCACAAATCGCTTCTTTAGTGATACTCGTCACACACTTTATACCGGTTTTCACCGATAAATATATGCAGAATAATCCAAATAAGCGGTAGACGATAATACTAAAGCATCCGCGAGGATGTGACGGAAAGCCTAGGGTCTCCACGAGACAGCCGGGTCGCCGAAATACCAAGCAGGTATAAGGCGCCCGGCTTTTTTTATTCGATCAAGTTTCAAGCCGGGTTGTGGAGTAATCACATCACGGCTTTTTTTGTCGCATAGAAAAGGGAGAAAAAAATGAACAGGGGAAAAGAAAAAAAAACAGGGCAGAATATGATAAATAAATTATTCTTCGCCATGATCTTTGCTTGTCTCCTTACCATGGCCGGCCAGACCGCCTGTTTTGCCAGCACGGTTGTCCTCCAGTGGGACCCTAATACGGACACGGACCTGGCAGGCTACAAGGTCTATTACCAGGCGGACTCATCCACGCAACCCTTTCACGGGACAGGGGCCACACAAGGCCCCTCCCCCATAGATGTCCATAACCAGACGACCGCAACTATCAGCGGTCTCGATCCGGCGCATCCTTATTACTTTGCGGTAACCGCCTATAATACCTCAGGCGTTGAAAGCGTCTATTCAAATATAGTTTACGTCCCTGAACTGGTTTCCCCGACCGTTTCTCTCAGTTACCCGACCAACAATGCTACGGTAAGCGGGACGGTTTCGGTTACCGCCAGCGCTTCCGATAATGTCGGGGTGACGAAGGTGGAATTCTACGTGAACGGTGCGCTGCAGGCCACGGACACATCGACTCCATACCTTTATTCGTGGAACACCACATCCCTTACCGCCGGCAGTTATACTCTGATGGCAAAGGCCTATGACGCTGCGGGCAATGTCGGGCAGTCGGCTAATATTTCAGTGAATGTAGTTAACGATAGCACCGCTCCTACGGTTTCCGTTACCGCCCCGGCCAACGGCGCCGTTGTAAGCGGTACCACAACAATCACCGCCACCGCCAGCGATACTGTCGGGGTGACCAAGGTGGAGTTTTACGAAGATGGTGTACTTCTGTCCGCAACCAATGCGACCCCCTACAGCTACAACTGGAATACCGCTTCGGTGGCCAACGGCAGCCATAACCTGACCGCCAAGGCTTACGATGCGGCCAACAATATCGGTCAATCTTCCACAGTCAGCGTGACGGTAAACAATCCCGATACCACCGCCCCGACCGTCTCCATCACCGCGCCTGCCAACAGCGCCACGGTCAGCGGAACCGTCTCGGTGACAGCCAGCGCCAGCGACAATGTGGGTGTCAGCAAGGTGGAGTTCTACGTGAACAGCGTACTCCAGACAACCGATACCTCGTCTCCCTACACCTTCAGCTGGAATACTACAGCCCTGGCCAACGGTTCATATACACTCTCCGCCAAGGCTTACGATGCGGCCAACAATATCGGACAATCTTCCACCGTCACCGTGACGGTTAACAATCCCGATACAACCGCCCCTACCGTCTCCATTACCGCGCCTGCCAACAGCGCCACGGTCAGCGGAACCGTCTCGGTAACAGCCAGCGCCAGCGACAATGTGGGTGTCAGCAAGGTCGAGTTCTACGTGAACAATGTTCTCCAGAAAACCGATACCTCGTCTCCCTACACCTTCAGCTGGAATACGACAGCCCTGGCCAACGGTTCATATACACTCTCCGCCAAGGCTTACGATACGGCCAACAACATCGGACAATCTTCAACCGTCACCGTGACGGTAAACAATCCCGATACCACCGCCCCTACCGTCTCCATCACCGCGCCTGCCAACAGCGCCACGGTCAGCGGAACCGTCTCGGTGACAGCCAGCGCCAGCGACAATGTGGGTGTCAGCAAGGTGGAGTTCTACGTGAACA
>JBGPID010000133.1:0-7743 GCA_041484725.1 Geobacteraceae bacterium
ATACATTTTACGCGGTACCAGATCGTCCATTTGCAGGAAAAAATCGCCGGTTTCGCCAAGGAAAACCTGGACGAGATGCTCCATGCCGTTGCGGAAGGCACACGGATGGTGACCGGAAGCGAGCGGATCAGGATTTACCTTGAGGACCTCACCTGCGGCGCTCTCTCATGTGCCTACGCCTCCGGTCCTGCCGCCTCCGAGATTGCGGAAATAACCTTTCCCATTGTCTCTCCCGATGCCATGGTTTCCACCATTTTCATCTCCCGCATTCCATCCGAGCACAATCCCGCGGACGGAGAAGGCCCTTCCCTTGATCGGGTTTTTGCCGAGCGCTTCGGCATTGCCTACAGTTGCCTGATCCCTCTGACAAGCCAGGGGAAGTCCCTGGGTGTCGTATGTATTGACAGCGAGAATCCGCGGGAGACAATCGGCGCCCCTGCCAGGGGTCTCCTTTGCGAGTTCGTCGAGAGCATCGGGGAAAAGCTCGATCTGGCCCGCAAATACCACCAGCAGCTACTTCTTGCCCGGCGGGTGGAGGAGTATAAGAAGCGCGAGGCAGCCGGTTTTATGGTCAGGTCGGCGGTCCGCCTGATCGACCGTCTCTCCCTGGCGGCGGTCCTGGTCCCGGTCACCGGTAAAAACGGCGGGGAGACCATGGAGATCCTCGCCAGTCACTCCGAGGACCCGGTGCTTAAGGCCCAGTTCGACGCAATGGGCGAGATCGCCCTGGAGAAGGGGAAATCTCTCATCTCCCGCTACCTGGACGACAGTGCGGTTATTTTCGACGAACGCCTTCTGAAGCCGCTTTACATCGCCGATCTCACCTCGCACAGGCTGCAGAAGCGAGCAATTACCGAGCAGATGGCGCTCCGCTCCCTCTACGTGGTTCCCCGTTATGAGCCCGATACCCGCAAGGTGATCTGCCTGGTCAGCTATTTCACTCGCGATATCTATCGTTTTTCCGACTTCGAGACGGGGCTCCTCCAGACGCATGCCGAAATGGTAGAGCGGGTCATCCGCGAGATCGGCGGCGAACACCTGGAGATCAGGGTCCTGGCAGAAATCGGCGAACTCCTGCGAGAGCCCAATGAAGTGCTCCAGCCGTTCCTGATCAAGGTCCTCTCCAAGGCAACGGAGCTGATAGGCGCCGACACCGGCAGCATCGCCGTAGTCTCCGAACGGGCCGGCGAGAAATGGCTTGTGGTCGAGGATGAGCATGGGAACATCATCGGCGCCAAGAACAAGGAATGGCTGAAGAAGAATATCCCCCCTTTCCGGATCGGCGGGACCGATCTTCCCCCCGAAGAACGGAGCCTGACAGGCTATGTTGCCTGGACCAGGGAGCCGAAGATCATCGGCCGGGTCGAGGAGGAAATGGCGGGAGAAGGATTCCACCGCTCCATGCACGAACTTATCCGGAGCGAAATCGCCGTGCCGATCGTGAGTGATGATGAGGTGATCGCCGTCATCTGTCTCAATTCCCTCAAGCCGGCCTATTTCACCGTAGAGCACCAGCGGATTCTGCAGATTATCGACCGCCTCACGTCCCGCCATATATCGGACATCCAGCGCATCGAACGGCTGCAGAGGGAGGTGACCAACCTTCGCAGCGACGTCGCTTACAAGGACCCGCACGTCTCTTCCTACCGGCTCGGGAACATAATCGGTAACAGCCGCAAGGCCCAGGAGATCGTTGACTTCATCAATACCGTATCGGTTCCACTCTTCAACCGCATATCCCTCTGGAGCAAGAACGTGCTTCAGGAAGCGACCATCGGTCTCCCTTCCATTCTGGTGCTCGGACAGACCGGCGCCGGCAAGGAATTTTTCTTCAACAACCTCTACAACAAGCTGAATGAGATATACCAGTCGGAGATCAATCCGGGCGGCGAATTGCCGGTGAAAAAGACCAACATTGCCGCATACAGCGGCGAACTGACCTATTCCGAGTTGTTCGGCCACAAGAAGGGGGCCTTTACCGGCGCCTACAACGACCGCAAGGGAATCCTGGAAGAGGCCCATGGCGGCGTCGTCTTCCTCGACGAAATAGGCGACGCCGACCCCAAGACGCAGGTCCAGCTCCTCCGCTTTCTCGACAACGGCGGTTTCATGCGGCTCGGCGACAATATCGAGCGTTACAGCAGGGTCCTCCTGGTGGCCGCCACCAACAAGAACCTTCAGGAGGAGATCAACCGGGGGAATTTTCGCGAAGACTTGTACCACCGGCTTTCGGAATTGTCGGTCCAGGTCCCTTCCTTGAATGAGCGGCGCGAAGACATCCCGGACCTGTCGATCCATTTTTTGGGCAAGCTCTACCGCACCTACCGCGGCAGGGACGACCCGCAGGACGACCCCCCGCAGCTGAGCGAAGAGGCAAAACAGGGGCTGGTCAATCACTTCTATACCGGGAATATCCGGGAACTGCGCAGCATCCTGCTCAGGGCGCTCTTTTTCCGGACCGGCAAGATGATTTCGGGTGATGAGATCAGTCGGGCGATCAAGGACGGGATGCGCGAGAAACCGGTCAAGAGCACGGCGCTTTTGAATGAACAGGTGGCGGCGGAGATTCTGGGACAGATCGAAAGGGATAAGGACTTCTGGGAAGCGGTCTATGCACCTTATACACAGAACATCATTTCCCGGGATGTGGTAAAGCTCGTGATCGAGGGGAGCAAGGCCGTGGCCGGGAAGAGCATGCCCCGGATCGCCGCGCATTTGAAGGCGGTCAAGGGGGAGATAAGCGGCGATGAAGAGGAGCGGAAACGCTTCTTCAAGTTCAAGAATTTTCTTTACAAGACGGTGCGGATATGAAGGTTTCAGACGGAAAAGCTCACTGCTGCGGGCTTTTCCGTCTGCGTGGTGCGAGTGGTAATGACCGGAGCAGGCGGATCATCTTTTCAAACTATCTGCAAGTTTCTACAGAAATGGATAATGTAGACACGAACCCATTACTCCACAAGCAACCGACCCAGAGCAATTAAAACCTCTCTTCAAACCATATCCATCTGAACTCATGGGAATTTATCTGGTAAGCGATCTTGTTAATTCTCCTAGAAATGAAACTCCAGATTGCAGCAAACCAATGAAGGTATAGGAAGCCGATAGTGTTGAAGAATAGATCCTTAGTGAACATAATATTGATAGCAACATTTTTAATACTTGCCGTTGCATGGAGCTTCTGGAAGTTTCATTATACCAATAAAGAAAAGTTATCTGTAAACTACCTCCAGGTAATAACCACCAATCCACCAGCAGGCAAAAGTTTGCTCCCGGAACAGAGAAGGAAGTTTACATTGGAATTCGAAAAGAAGTTTAAGGATAAAGGTATGAATGCAACAGTGACTACCACAGGCGATTTCCATACCACAATATTAATCCAAGGGAATATGGTTAATGACTCTTTAGTGCATGGAATGAAAGATAATAATTTAGTAATACAGGATTTAAGAGAAATGGGATTCAAGCGCTTAATTTTGACCGATGGAAAGGTAAGTTGGGATATCGACCTTAAGAATTGACAAAGTTATTATTTCAGTTAAAAATAAAGTAGCATCCAATCAAATATGAGAAATAAGAGATTAAGTAGCTATATTTAGCTTACGGCTCAAATAGGTGGCGAAGGATGGGACAAAAATGCAGCTTTTAAAGATGATATGGGATGGGATAAATGGTCTTGGACCCGGCACCGTGATACTGAAGGCCCTGTACATACTGTTTCTTGGAGCATTATTCTGGATGATTTGTGAACTGGCCAAGCACATGGTTAATGTTTTTGCAAAGCTGGCTGTGGCTGCCTTGCGATATCTTTCGATTGTCGTGAGAGGGTGGCCGAAGAATACCGAAGAGGGTGAAGAAGGAAAGTCTAACAACAAGTAATATACTGCATGACTGATTGACCTGTAACTACCTATTAGTCATATAAAACCGATGGAGATCAAGATGCCACTGTTTACATGGTACAATAAATATTCGGTTAACAATGAACAACTTGATAGCCACCACAAGAAGTTATTTAACATATTCAATAGATTGTATGACACTTGCATACATAGTGAAAATAAGAATTGTATAGAACCAATATTGGAGGAGCTGTTATCGTATGCAGATTATCATTTCAAAGCCGAAGAGAAATACATGGCTGATACAGGGTATAAGGATATAGTTAATCACACACAAATGCATTGTTATTTTATAGAAAGAGTAATGGAGATGCAGCAAGTTGAGGATAAGAATGATTACAAAATCATAAAAGAACTCATAGTCTTTCTTGGTAATTGGTTAAGGCTTCATATTATTGAGGAAGATAAGAAATATGCAGTATAATTCTAAAGGGAAGTTGAAATTGCAACAATACTTGAATTAGCCTCTGACATTGTGTCATCACATGTATCCATAAACCCTTTCCTCAGATGAATTGGTACTGGAGAACAAAAGATCCATGCTGCTATGAAAGCACTTGAAGCTGGTAAAGAGGTGATTTAAGACAGCCGCCTTGATTTGCGTTATAATTTGCATGGAAATGACATTGACTAAGGCAAATCAGTGGTATATGTTTTATCTCTGGGGAAATAAATTCCTGTATTCAAGAATAGGAGGAGCCGCTACATGAGACGAGAGTTATCTTTTATATTTTACGGATTTTTGCCCATTGCTGCAGTTTTTTCCATTAGCCTTACTGGTTGCGTCGTGGCGCCGAGCAACCAGGGGGTTCCTGTCGCAGCATCGGCAGACGTTGATTATAATACTGCCGTTGACCCTTTACCGCCTGAAGAAGTTAACTACAATACCCCTGTCCAGGCTCCTCCGCCTCTGCAATTTGCCGAACCGCCTGATGTCGTGGTAGTTCCCAGCGGAGAAGGCTATGTCTATATGGTACCGAACATGACGGGCGTCTATTTCTACAATAACTACTGGTATCGATACGACAGAGGTTACTGGTTCCGGACTTCCATTTACAATGGGCCATGGGGCTATGTTGAGACGACTTTTGTACCGCAGATCATCGTAAGTGTCCCTCCGGAATACCCTCGCTACCTCCCGTATAACTATCAGAGGATACACTACAATGACTTCCGTAGAAATTGGAAGAGTTGGGACCATGACCGGTACTGGCAGAGGCAGGATTGGTATAAGCGTGAATCAAGGGCAGATGTAAGACGGGAAAGGTACGCTCACATCAGGGCGGAACGTGAGAAAAGACATGTTGAAGAGAGACGGTCACCGGCAGGGGGTCATCATCCGCCACCGGATGCCCGCGTGAAACCGGATACCCGAGTGAAGCCGGATACCCGAGTGAGGCCGGATACCAGAGTGAAACCGGATACCAGAGTGAAACCGGAAACCAGAGTGAAACCGGAAACCAGAGTGAAACCAGAAACCAGAGTGAAACCGGATACCAGAGTGAAACCAGAAACCAGAGTGAAACCGGATACCCGAACTGCACCGAGAACTTATCTGAAATCGGGAGAAAAGCCTGCATCCGGGAATTACGAACCGGCAACCAGAAAACCGCCAACCAGGAAACCGGAAACCGGAAAACCCGAAAACCAGCAACCAAAACCCGGGCAGCATGGGCATAAGCAGGATGAGAAGGTTGACGAGAAATAGAATCGTCAGCAGAGATCAGTTGATATAATACAGGGGGGCATTCTTCTGAGTGCCCCCCGTTTTTCAAGAAGGTATCCGCTCTTCCTTTCCCTTTCCTTTTTCCAATTCCTGGATTATCCGTGTCTCTTTGCAGGCAACTTTCACTTAGCTAGTGTCCATCCGGAAACTCCGGATGAGACACTTCTGGTTTCCAATTCGAAACTAGCTAGCGAAGCGAATGGTGAATGTTGCGCCCCCGTCATTTGCAAGAGATAACTCCCCCTGCAACTGCTTCGTCAGCAAATTCACCAGTTGCAGGCCAAGGGTTTCGGTGTTGCGGAAGTCCAGGCCGGGCGGCAGTCCGACACCGTCATCGGCGACCGTGAGGGTTATCCAACCTCTTTCATCAGCGCGAAGACGTATTGCGATCTCGCCGCTGCGTCCGTTGGGGAACGCATGCTTAATGGCATTGGAGACAAGTTCATTAATTATCAGGCCGTAAGGTATAGCCCTCTCTATCCCCATCTGGATATCTCCCACATCGACTTTCATCACGATCCTTTGCGGGTCGTCAACAAAGGAGCTTATAAGATGTCCCACCAGGCTTTCTATGTATTCCCAGAAGTCGATGCAGACCAGATCACTCGACTGGTAAAGTTTTTCATGTATCAAGGCCATTGCCTTTATCCGGTCCTGGCTGTCTTTGAGGCATTTCTGGAAGTTGTCATCATGTATGTTGTATGCCTGGAGTTCAAGGAGTGTGGAGATGATCTGCAGGTTGTTCTTCACCCGGTGATGGACCTCTTTCAGCAGGACTTCCTTCTCCGCCAGGGAGGCACGAAGCCTCTCATTTTTCGCCGAAAGCTCCGTGGTCCTTTCTTCCACTAGACGCTCCAGTTCCTGCCGATGCTCCATCAACTCTGCATTGGCCTCGCGGAGCCTCTGGTTGCCCACCGCCATCCTACCGATCATCTCCGCCAGGCGGCAAAGGAACTCCATTACTTGCCTCACCTGTTCCTCCGTAACGATAGGTACCTTTTGCACGGCATCGAGATATGACGTCTCATCGAAACCGTATTCAGCAGCCTGGCGACGGAAAAACTCAACATCTGGGGGAGCGAAAAGGAATTGACCCGTATAGAGTCTCCCAATCTGCACATTCTCGACCATAATGGGGACGGAAACATCGATGAGACCGTTCTTGCATCTGTAAACGTTGTACTTTGCCCCTGGAGATGGCAGCTCCCCCAGAACAGTGTCGCTTTCACGACATGCATTGACGGCCGCCGGATTTTTCCTGTGGAACTCGGCGCATATCTCCCGCCAGCTGGTGGCTGCCAGCACATTCCCATCCATATCGAGGATGGCGGTTGCGAATCCCGTCAAATTTGAAAAAATCTCACAGAGGGGCTGGAGTTCGTTTAATTCAACAAGCTCGGAAAAGAGGAATTTCATCTTTGCATCTCTCTGATTAGCTGTGCGAATAAAGCCGCAATTGAAGCTGGCTAGGTTACTGTCCTCACAAGGACCTCGTTCAGGATATTCTCCAGTTCCGACACCATGTAAGGTTTGGTGATGACCCCGCTGAAACCGTATTTCTTATAATCGGCCATGATCGGATCATTGGAATAACCGCTTGAGGCGATCGCGGTTATATTTTCATCGAATTCCCGGAGGATTTGAAGTGTCTCCTTCCCCCCCATCCCCCCCGGTATGGTCAGATCCATTATCACGGCAATGAAAGGGTAGCCGCTCTCCCGGGCTTTTTTATAAAGATCTACGGCTTCATTCCCGTTCCCCGCAAACTCCACTTCATAGCCGAGAAATTCGAGTATTTCCCCGGCGATCTCCCTTATAACCTCTTCATCGTCCATTACTAGTATCTTACCCTTAACCGCTGCTGTTATTGCCTCATGAACCATGTACTCAACAGCTCCCGATTCAGCGGCCGGAAGATAGATGGTGAAAGTTGTCCCCGCGCCAGTCGCGGAATCCACGGTAATGTGTCCGTCGTGATTCTTGACTATGGAATAGACCGTGGCAAGCCCCAGCCCCTTACCGCTATCCTTTGTCGTGAAATAAGGATCAAAAATCCTGGGAATATTATCCTCATGGATCCCCACCCCCTGATCGGTTATGGAAATTAAAACATAACGG
>JBGPID010000134.1:0-7689 GCA_041484725.1 Geobacteraceae bacterium
CCATGTAGGATTACCTCCTGAAATGTTCTCAGAATTACGTTTCTCCTGACGAGAGATCGTTTAAATGGAGCCCACATCCGGACTCGAACCGGAGACCTCTTCCTTACCAAGGAAGTGCTCTACCTCCTGAGCTATGTGGGCTTGCTGGAAAATTGGAGCGGGAAACGGGACTCGAACCCGCGACCCTCAGCTTGGAAGGCTGACGCTCTAGCCAACTGAGCTACTCCCGCCAATTCCTTTTTATGAAGTTTTGTGAGCTCATAATCGCGGCAGGTTCCCAGTCCATGCGACATGAAGTCTCCTGGAAAGCCGCTGCGCCTATAACCTCTGCAGTTCTTTTATGGTGGAGGGAGGAGGATTCGAACCTCCGAAGTCGTCCGACGACAGATTTACAGTCTGTTCCCTTTGGCCACTCGGGAATCCCTCCAAGGAAGACAAAGCCAGTTTGCTGCTCGGTGGAGCTGGCGATGGGACTCGAACCCGCAACCTGCTGATTACAAGTCAGCTGCTCTGCCAATTGAGCTACGCCAGCGCAAGTATAAATATATACCTGACGTTTATTGCCTGGTCAAGCATATTTCAAAAAAAAGCGGAAGCACACTTTATAAATGACTTTGCAGAAGGTGTCAAGATATATTTGCAAAGTAATGTTTCAGCAGAAACTTGATCGAGGGAAAGCTCCATGCAAATTTAACAAGTGTTCATCCGGGAACTCCGGATGAACACTTGTTAGTTTCCAATTCAGATACGAGGGATTTTTCGTCATGGCAAGGAAATCGAGGGGTTGCGCGGAGGCGTTTCTTTAATTCCGCCGCAAACTTTAGCGTAAGCGAAAGTTGACAGCTTCAGGCTGCCCGCAGGGAGAGGACCAAAGGTCCGAGTCACAAGCAAGCCTGAAGATTGACACCGCCAAGGCGGAAAAGGACCGTTTCCGGATGGAAACTAACTGCTTCTTCCCCGACCGGCGGCCTTGGCAAACAGTTCAAGCGCTGCCGCTTCCCGTCCGCAGGTCCGCAACCCCTCCATGACATGTCTCCGCTCCCCGGCAATATGGCAGAGCAGGATCGCCTTCTGCAGCCGTTTTTCCCGGTCGCTAGCCGGTACATATACCTCGTTGCCGGTAAATGGGTCGATACCTGTGTGGTACATGCAGGTGGAAAGGGTGCCGGGAGTGGGGGTAAAGTCCTGCACCTGCTCGACCCTGAGATTGTGCCGCTTGAGAAAGAGGGCAAGATCAACCATATCGGAAAGGTTGCAACCCGGATGCCCTGAGATGAGATAAGGGACGATGGCGTGTCGTTTCCCGAGAGAGCGGCTCTCTTCTCTAAAACGGGCGAGGAAATCTTCGAAGGCCTTTTTCCCCGGCTTACACATGCAGGCGAGGACCCGGTCTACGGAGTGCTCCGGCGCCACCTTGAGGAGCCCCCCCACATGATGGCTGAGGAGCGCGGAAAAGTATGCGGGCTGGCGCTCCAGGAGATCAAAGCGGACACCGGAGGATACCGCCACGTGCTTGACTCCCGGCAATCTGCGTACCTTTCCCAGGAGTTCCACAGCCCGCAGGTCGTCCGTCACCAGATGGAGACACGGCTTCGGGTAGAGACAGCTCCTCTTCCGGCACCCGGCCTGGAGAGCGGGAGCACTGCAGCCCAGGCCATACATATTGGCGGTTGGGCCCCCTACATCGCTTATGCTCCCCCTGAACCACGACTGCTCCGTCAGTCGTTCGATTTCCCGGATAATCGAACCGGCGCTGCGCGACTGGATGATCTTCCCCTGATGGTGGGCAATGGCACAGAAGGCGCAGCCGCCGAAGCAGCCGCGATGGGTGGTAATGGAGGTCCTGATCTGCTCAAAGGCCGGAATCGGCTCACTGTAGGAGGGGTGGGGCGCCTTCACAAAAGGTAGGGCATAGACGCAATCGATCTCCTGTTCGGAAAGGGGGAGGGCCGGACGGTTGCAGAACAGCAGGCGGTCGCCATGGCGCTGGACCAGGGGCTTCGCGCAGAACGGGTTCTGTTCGTTCGAGATTTTCCGGAATGCCTCTGCATATTTTTTCTTTTCGGCAGAAACCTCCTCGAAGGATGGTAATTCAACGTAGGGGCGGGTTTCAAACCCGTCCCTACCAATATATGCAGTCCCGCGAACGCAGGTAATCTCTCCGAACGGCTCCCCCTTCCTCAAGCGCCTGGCCAGTTCCAGCAGGGGGTTCTCCCCCATGCCGTAGATCAGGAGGTCGGCCTTGGCATCGAAGAGGATTGACCTGCGCACCCGGTCTTCCCAGAAATCATAATGGGCAAAGCGGCGAAGTGATGCCTCGATGCCGCCGATAACCACCGGCACATCCCTGTATGCTTCTTTCAGGCGGGATGTGTAGACAATGGTGGCGCGGTTCGGGCGGGCGCCATGGCGGTTGCCCGGCGTGTAGGCATCGTCGTGACGGAGCTTGCGGGCCGGTGTATAGTGGGCGACCATCGAGTCCATGGCCCCGGCAGAAACGGCAAAGAAGAGGCGCGGCCGGCCAAGCGCCATGAACGCCTCCTTGGTTCGCCAATCCGGCTGGGGGATGATGCCGGTGCTGAAACCGTGAAATTCGAGCCAGCGCGCCAGGAGAGGCACGCCAAAGGCCGGATGGTCAATATAGGCGTCGCCGGTGATGAAAATCACGTCCAGCTCGTCCCAGCCGCGCTTCACTGCTTCTTCTCTGTTGATGGGGAGGAAAGACATGGGGGCTATGATTTTACAGAGCCGGCGGGCATGGATTCCTGCGGATTGATTACCTTGAAACGTTCCTTGCGGGCGGCTACCAGGAGTTCCCTGTCGGAAGCGATGAAGACGATATCCGGGCTCAAAGCTTTCCGTATCCAGAGCGCGGTCGAAAGGTGTATGCTGTCGGCGCCGCGAAGCCTGTATATTTCAATAACGCGGTTCACTTCTCCCAATGCGTCATTATTCATGTCGAAAACGGCAAAAGCGCGCCAATCGTCACGGAACTCTTCTATCCGCGCCACAAACTCTGCATCACCGGCAGTGAAAGCGGGTCTCCTTCTCATGAGGGCGGAAAAAACCTCGGCATACGCAAGACGTGAGACGGTAACAAGGCTTGCCCCCTCGATCAGGGAATTGACCGTATCCCGTCCCTCTTCAGCAACATAGCGCTTCACAAGCGCGCTGCTGTCGAAAAAGCATTTCATCGCCGCTCCCTGACCAGGGATTCGGAGACCAGTTCTTCTCCTTCCCGAAGCGTCAACGGTTTGATCTTCTTCAAAGGCCCCTTCCGGTTCGGCAGCCGCACATGCCCCTGGCTGGCGAGGGCCGCCAGCCGCTCCTCCATCCCAGCATCCTCTTCTATCTTGTCGAGGCTGTGCAGGATCGCCACAGGTCTCCCCCGGTCGGTCACCACGACGTTTTCTCCATTTCTTACCTCAAGCAGGTAATGGGTCAGCCGGTTCTTCAACTCTCTTATTCCTACCTGCTGCATGGTTATCCTCCGAAATGAAACTATGTGGCTATTGTGGCAACAACGATGAAGGATGTCAAGGTCAAATTAGAAACTCGACAGAGAAAACTTCGCAATCGAAGAAGCATACAGCTACAATATGGGAAACAAGGATAAACGCGAGGTTAAGAAGATCATCGTCGAATATTTTGAGTTCATAGAGGGTGAATGGGACAAGTTTCAGGGTGAGGTACGAAAATGAAGACATACCATAATATTGAAAAAGTCACATTCGATGGAGATGCTTTGCTGCTGAAGGTTGACGGAAGAGAGTACCGGTTTGCCCTGGCTGACGTTTCATCCAGGCTTCTTGCAGCAAGCCCGACAGAGCGCGCAAAGTTTGAAATCTCCCCTTCCGGTTACGGTATCCATTGGCCGTCACTGGATGAAGACCTTTCGATCGATGGGCTTTTGGGGGTAACCCACACTCCTTCTTTTTTTAGAGAAAAGGCAGCGTAAAGTTGTTAAAAAAAGGTTGAAAAGTTATTTTCCCTCACACACCTTAAAGGGCAGAACTACGCATTTGACATCATGGTCAAGATAATTATTTATCACCATAATTTTTCTTCCTTTGTTTTCCCTCATATAAGCTGTAAAGAAAGCAATTTGTGTAGAATGTAGACCCGACTCTTTATTCACTGCTATCAACTTCCTCTCTTCAAGCTCCTCCGGAATTTTATCCTGAAGATCGTTCCCGGCCCCTTCTCAAGCTCGATTTCCCCATGTATCTGCTTCACAAGCAAGTTGACCAACTGCAAGCCCAGCGTTTCGGTATCCCTGAAATCCAGGTCCGGCGGAAATCCCACCCCGTTGTCTTCGACATTTAGGGTAATGCAGCCGTCATCTCCGACATGAAACCGGACCGTCAGATTGCCTTTACGCCCTTCGGGAAAGGCATATTTCAGCGAATTTGACACCAGTTCATTGACAATCAGCCCGCACGGCATAGCATCATCGATCTCAAGGGCCACTTCACCGGCTTCAACAGTAAGGGTTATCCTCCTGTCGGATACATAAGTAGTGAACAGACTGTTTGTCAGATTTTTCAGATACTCCCCGAAATCAATGGAAACAAAGTCCCTGGCCTCGTAGAGCTTTTCATGTATCATCGCCATCGATCTGATTCTATTCTGGCACTCCTGGAAGAACCTCCTGGACTGATCTTCGACAAAGGAATCAGATTGAAGATCAAGGAGGGTGGATATGATCTGCAGATTGTTCTTGACCCGGTGGTGGATCTCCCTGAGTAGTATTTCCTTCTCCTTAAGGGAATTTCTGATTTGCTCCTCCGCCTGCTTGCGCTTGGCGATATCCAGCATGATGCCGTCAATATATTCAATTTCTCCCTTTTCGTTGAAGATCGGGCGGACACTTAAATTGACCCATTGTCTGCTTCCACCTTTTCGGTAAAATTCCACCTCGAAATTCTTCACGTCCACCCTGTTCATCATCATGTCGAACAACTCATGTCGCTGTCGCGGATTAACATAGAGCTGATGTTCGATATCGGTTACCGTTTCGATCAACTCCTCCAGTGTGTCGTATCCTAAAATTGCCGCTGCTGCGGGGTTGCAACTGATGAAGCGACCTGCCGGACTCGTCTGGAATATCCCCTCAACGGCGTTTTCGAAGATACCCCGGTATTTGGCCTCGGCGACTCTTTCCAGTTCGAGGGCCTTCTTCATGTTGTCATACAATACCCGACTTTCTATCAAAGATGTGAGGAGACCGACGAGATTCCCTATGCCGAGCAGAGCCCCGTCGCTGTCGTTTACCCTGCGGTAGAATTCCGCTTTCCCGGCAGAGTTCCCCACCGCCATGAGCATAAGTGGAAAGACGCGGGAGACCAGGGGATAGATCAGAAATTCGTTCATCATCAGCATATCCCGGTACTCCACAAATTCCTTCAGTTCACAGTCCGCCTTGCAGATCAGGTATTCGTTCCCTTCGAGAAGTGGAGACAGAAAAGGGTCGTCCTCCTTGATTACAAACTCGGCAACCCTCTCCTTTTCACTCCGGTCGTAATAACCGTCCAAGGCATATACGGCATAACCCCCCTTAACTTCGTCATGCTCAAAAAAAACGACCCTTTCATATTCAAGCTTGTTAATTACGTATTCGCAGGCGTATTCAAACATGTTCCTGATGTTGAGGGTCACGTTCAGTTTTCTGTTCAACTCATAGAGTTCCTTGTATTCCCTGAGTTGGGCATCCAGTTGCTCCTGGAAGTCATATAGCTTCCCCTCCGCCTTGATCAACCGCTTGACCTGCTGGGCAAGGGCTTCCTTTTCAAGTCGCAGTGTTTCCATTTCGCCCGCCTCGAGCGGTACGTTTTCTCTAACGGCATTATTGTCCATGGTCGCGAAGTCCCGGGCTTTCAGTAAACCACAGTTACAACGGAGGTAAAATTATGGAAACAGTTATAACCGGCCACCGGACCGATCTCGCCATAGCCGTAAAAACCGATCCACGGTATATCCCCACCCAACTCCTTCTGCAGGGAACTGATCAGGTCGATCTTCACCCTCTCCCGCAGTATCACCTTGCCGCGTCCCGCGCATTCGAAATGCAGCACGAATTTCGGCTTAACGGTCCCGATCTTTTCTTTGATATTCCGGGACAACTCCCTCAAGCCGCTCGTAATCAATTCCGAGTCGCGGCGAACCATCCATAGATCAGCGCCCTCAGGGGCATCGCACGGGATCGTCACGGAGCCGTCCCGGTCGTTTTTCGTTATCATGTAGCGGATAATGTACTCTTCGTAATTCTGCCTGATATCTTCAGGGGTCTTGAATCCGAGACAGAGGTTTATGGAGATCTTGTTCCACTGGCTCTGCCAGCCTTCTTCAAAATAGTCCTTCAAGGCTTCAAGGGCCGGGACCCCATCGATCTCGTATATGATGTTCCCGTCGCTCCTTGTAATGGTGCGCTTGGTGCCGACAGGGACACAGCCGTGATTTACCCCGTATGCGATTTCCCCCTTACCCGACATGATGACGCAAGATATCCCCTCGGAAAAAACATGGTCATTATGATACTGGAAAGTTTTCTGTGTCGACCAGTTGTCCGCCGAAAGACCACCGAGTATGGGGAGACGCCTTTCACGGCAAATGGATTTTTCGAAGGTCGCCTTGAATGTGTCGAAATTAAAGAAAAGCCCGTCAGCGAATATGAGACAGGCGATGGTGTCCGGGGTTAAAAAAGGTTTGATCTCCGCGGCCAGATGCTCCCCCGCAATATCGGACCTATGGCCTATTTCCGTTGCACAGGCATTATTGAAGCGGAGTTCGTCTGATTTTATCGCCATGACTGCAACGCCGAAGTTGGATTCGCTGACCGTATCCTGAGCAATTATCCCTTCACCCGAACACCCGCTCAAAGGCGCCCCCGAAGTCGCTTCCCTTAATGCGCCAATGAGGATATCCTGGCTGTACCCGACTGTTGCAAAAACAAACACAAAATCCGGCACTTCGATACCTGCCTGCTTCATGGCATTGACGGCGGCCTCTCTCCCCGCCTCTTCCGGGTTCCTGTGAAAACTGTATCCCACCCCCACTGTCGTTCCCATTGGAATCTCCCCGTGCGATTAATGTCAACTGCATGCAAAGATATGGTTGGGTATGATCAGCCAACTCATATATCCTTAACCCTTTCTGTCAACAAGTTTAACACCCATTTGATCCTTGGCAATTTAAATCCGTTATCTGTATTGCGTCCGCTAACTGATGACAGCATGGCCAAGATAAAACAGATTCCATCCGGAAACGCCGGATGAGAAAGCGGTTGTTTAGAAGCTTGGAAAAGTATGCGGCTGGCGCTCCAGAATATAAGCAGGGGTTTGCCCTCGACAAAGGACAAGTTCCGATTCATGTCTTAATAATTTTCCGTCATCTACCACACAAACTGAAAAGCCGCCCGTCGGCACCAGGCTGACAAGGGCGGCTAGTTTATTATCGATACTTCCCCAGAGGTTCGGAGTCCATCATTCATCCCCTCCAAAAACCTGAATTTTTGTTTGTTTCCTAGGGGAACAGCGGCAGTCCTTCCAGCCCCATCGCCTCCGGAAAACCGCACATGATGTTCATGTTCTGCACCGCCTGACCGGACGCCCCTTTCACCAGGTTGTCGATGGCGGAGACCACTATCAACCGGCCGGTCCGACAGTCAATGGAAAGGCCCAAGTCGCAGAA
>JBGPID010000135.1:0-7669 GCA_041484725.1 Geobacteraceae bacterium
GCCTGGCCAACTCGCCGCTGCGCGGGATGGTGAGCAGGTTCCTCGTAGAGCGGGACGGCCGCTATCATCTGCTCCTATATCTCAATTACCGGGGGGAAGAGTTCCGCCAGGAGGCATTTCTCAAGGAGCTGGCGGCAATCGATCCGACGGCCAGGGCCACCAGCGTCGATCTGGTCAGCGGTCAACTGGCGGAAACAGTGAAGCGGAGCTTTATCCGGGGATTCACAATCGGCGGCATCCTGGTCATCTTTCTCCTCATCGTCCACTTCGAATCGCTTGCCGGTGTCTGCTCATCCCTCTTTCCCGTCCTTGCGGGAGTGATCGTCATGCTCGGCATCATGGCCGGTTTCGGCATGAGGCTCAACTTCATGAATTCGATGGTGCTGGTTACCATTCTCGGCATGGGGAGCGATTACGGCCTGCAGATCCACAACCGGTTGCAGGGGGACCCGTCCGACTTCCCGGAGGCATTCATCCAGTCAGGCCGGGCCGTGTTTCTATCGGCGCTCACCACCATCGTCGGCTTCGGTTCGCTTGCCTTCACCGATTACGGGGCCATGTCATCCATCGGCTGGGCCACGAATTTCGGGGTCTGCGCAACGGCTTTCTTCGCCCTTCTCGTCCTGCCGGCATTTTTCAGGAGGAACTGACGATGCCCCTTCACGCCTGGAGGAATCGAGCGGTTGACATAAGCACCGGTAACGTGATACCAGATGCCATGCGACTCTGTTATTCCCTTAAGCGGGCCGTTCCGCGGCTGCTTCTCGTTTACCCGGCGACGCACAAGCTCGGCTGGGTGCGCTACTTCCAGCTCCCTTCCCACTCCCTCCAACAGGTTGCCGCGGCAACCCCGCCGCCATGGGAGATCACCTTTGTCGATGAGCTACACGACCGGATCCCATTCGGGACTGCATTCGATCTGGTAGGGATCACCGCCATGACGCACCAGGCAACGAGGGCCTACGAAATCGCCGACCGTTTCCGGGCGGAAGGAGTGCCGGTGATCATGGGAGGTATCCACCCGACGGTCCTCCCCGAAGAGGCCCTCACCCATGCGGATGCGGTCGTCATCGGCGAAGCGGAGCCGGTCATGGGGAAGCTCCTGGCGGATTTCCAGGCCGGCCGGCTTGCCCCTGTCTATCGGGCGCCGATCCCCGAAGATGACCGGCTCGACGTCCCCTGGCCGCGCCGGGAGATCCTGGCCGGCAAGCGGTACCTGACGACCCAGACGGTCCAGGCCAGCCGGGGCTGCCCCTACGACTGCCCGTTCTGCACCGTCACCCCCTATTTCGGCAACCGCTTCCGCTATCGCGACCCTGCGGAGATTCTCGCCGAAATCCGCTCTTTCCCGCGTAAACTCGTGGTCTTCCTGGACGACAACCTGCTGGGGGACCCGGTCAGGGTGAAACCCCTGCTGGAAGGGATGTGCGACCTGGGCATCCGCTGGGGCTCCCAGACCAGCCTCCGCTTCGCCGAGGATCCGGAACTCCTGAAGCTCGTGGCCCGTTCCGGCTGCATCGGCCTCTTTGTCGGGATCGAGTCGGTGACAGGGCCCAACTCCCGGCTCGCCAAGTCCGGAAGCATGTTTCCCCAGGCAGAGCTGATGAAGCGGGTCCGCGACGCCGGCATCATCCTGGAGACCTCCATCATCTTCGGCTTCGATGACCACGATGAGAGCATCTTCGAGAAGACCCTCCGCTTTGTCGAGGAATGCGCCCCGAGCGTCCCCACGTTCCACATCCTGACGCCGTATCCCGGCACAGCCCTATTCAGGCAGTTCGAGCAGGAGAGGCGCCTCCTGCATACGGAGTGGCAGCTTTACAACCACGCGGAGGTGGTCTTCCAGCCGAAACTTATGTCTCCCGAAAGACTTTACCAGGGTTGGCTCGATGCGCGCAAAGAGGCCTACAGCTGGTCGTCAATCCTCTCCCGGGTCGGGAAAAACCCGGGGCGGCGTTTTACCAACCTGGTTTACAACATCCTGCGCAAGGGGCCCAATGACCGTCTCTAGAATGAAGCAGCAGGACCCGGCGGGAAGAACGACTCTCCACCGGTCTGCCGGTACGGCCAGGGGCAGGAGACACTGAAGGCCCCGGACATCGAGGTTACCATGAACATACTGCTTATCCGTCCCCATCCCGGCAATGATAAATTCGGTCTCGGCCCCTTCTTCCAGGTCGAGCCGCTGGGGCTCGAATACCTCGGCGCCGCCCTGCAGAGACGGGGAGACACCGTCACCATCGCCGACCTCCGCTTTCCTCCCGGTATTGCCACATGGATCCGGCGGAGCAGGCCCCGCCTCATCGGCATCTCCTGCCTCCATGCCCTCGAATACGACCGGGTCATCGCCACGGCCCATGAGGCGCGCCGGGCGGCGCCCGAGGCGTTCATCATCATCGGCGGCCACGCCGCGGCAGCATTCCCCGAACCGCTCGAACACGACCTGATCGACGCCATCTGTCTCGACGATGGCGAGGAGGTAGTCCCGGCGCTGGCCGCAGCCCTTGAACAGGGTACCCCACTGCGCCAGGCGCCTGCCCTGCGTCTCAGGAGCGGGGAGGGGTGGATCACCACACCGCCGCTCAGCGAGCGGACCAGTCTTGACCTTGTCCCCCTGCCGGCCCGGGACATGGTCGCCCGCCACAGGAGCGGCTACCATTGCCTGCTGTTCAAGCCGGTCTGGCTGATCGAGACGGCCCGCGGCTGCCCCCACCGCTGCTCCTTCTGCTCGGTCTGGCAGCATTACGACCGCACCTGCCGGGAACGCTCCATCGACAGAGTAGTGGAGGACTTCGCCACCACCGGTGACGCCGTCTTCGTCGCCGATGACCTCTTCTGGTACAACCCGGTTCGCAGTCTGGAACTGGCCGCTGCCCTGAAAAAGCGCGGTGTCTTTAAGCGCTGGATACTGGTCCAGACCCGCACCGACCTGATCCCCCGGAGCGCCGAACTGATGGCGGCATGGCGGCCGCTGGCCAGGGATTTCGACATCTTCCTCGGCCTGGAGGCGGCCACCGACCGCGGTCTCGCCGGAATCGACAAGGACGCAGGCGTAAATGACAGCATTGAGGCGGTGCGTGTTGCCCGGGAGCTTAAGTACGGGATCAACGGCAACTTCCTAATCGACCACGACTGGGAAGAAAATGATTTCCGTGAACTGTGGGAGTTCGTGGCAAAGCACAACCTGCAGCGGGCCGGTTTCACCATCCTGACACCGCTCCCCGGCACCGAGTTCTACAGGGAAATGGCGCCCCGCATGCAGGACCAGCCCTGGTCCAACTTCGACATGCATCATCTCCTCTGGGAACCGCGCCTCGGGGTCGAGCGTTTCTTCGAACTCTATGCCGAGACATGGCGCCGCTCCATCCTCAACACCTCGGGGGATAAAAGCCTTCTCGACTGGATGCGCCAGGTCCGCCCTTCCCAGATCCCCTACATCGTCCGCATTCTCTGGCGCACCCAGGGGATGATGAAACCCGCCGCCTACGTGCGGGAGTACGAGGCCACCCGCCGCCTCTCGCAGAGCACCGTCCGCGCCCGTCAGCCGAGCGAGATAAACGCGCCGTCCCGACCTCCTCTTGATCTAAGGGGAGGTGATGTAACCCCACCCAGCCTCCCCTTAAACTGAGGGGAAGTGCTATGTTCCCCCTCTTATGAATAGCCCCCATTTAGATTAAGAGGGGGGTTGGGGTGAGGTACGACTGCTGGGGGGAGTTTTGAAGGAGGCGAGGGAGGATATGGTCTGACAGACCAGAGTAGTTACATGCAAAATTGATTTTATCTGATGGGATTAATGTGATATAAAATAAACAGCAGGTTGAAGGCTGAAGTGTGGTTGCGGATAGGGAAACATCTATGAAGCGCGGGCCCGTATTTTCGCTTATCGTAATGCTCCTCCTTTCTGGCTGCTCGGCGAAGAAGGGATTCAATCGTGTTGAGATGGAAGGCGCCGTCCAGACAAGCTACCCGTTTTTTGTTTCTTCACACCTGACCGTCGAGCAGATCGAGCGATTGAAATCCCAGGTCCATCTTCCGGTCAAACTGGCTGTGGCGCCGCCTCTCTTCTCGTACGGGCGGGGGTGGAGCGGCAGGGAATTAAATGCCTGGACTCCGGATGAGAGCAAAGAGATCCAATCCTGGGCTGCGCAACTTAAAAAGGCCGGCGTTGTCAGCGAACTGGTGATGCTGCCGCCATTTCTCATCGAGCAGTGCCAGGGGAATGACCCCGCATGCACTATGCGCGTCAGCCGATCCGCTGCAGCGCGGGTACAGGCGGATGCCCTCCTGCTGATCAACCTGGCAACGTCCGTTGACAAGTACGCCAATCTGGCCAGCCTGTTCAATTTCACCATTATCGGCATGTTGCTGGTTCCGGGACACCACAGGGACGCATTGACCATAGCGGAAGGAGTGATGATCGACAACCGCAATGAGTATCTCTATGCGTTTGCGCGCGGTGAGGCCGAAGAGAGCGAAATCCGGCCGTTACTGTATGCCGACTCCTGGAATGTCGTGCGTACCTCGCGTTTTCGCGCGCTGCACTCTTTCGGCCGGGAGTTTATCAGGGAAGCCGGGCAGTTGAAGCATAAGTAACTGTATTCAGGCTTTGCGGGTCAAGACCGAAATATACTTTATCATCGCGCATGTTTCTTTCCATACACACTTCAGCCCGCCCCCTCCGCCAGAGCAGCCAAGGTTGCGGCGGCCGGGTCACTCTATCAACCTGAATATAGTTTATGTTGCGACCTGTGCCGGCATCCTCACTCAGTGGAAAAACGACACCCCGATCAGGAACTTGCTCGAATTGAGCGGTTCGTTAGGCTCGGCAGTGCCCGCGTTGGAGATATGGTGATAGCGGTATTCGGCCATGAGAGCCAGGTTTTTCCTGATGAAATACTGGATGCCGGTTCCCCCCTGGTATGAGAAATCGAGCCTGGTCCCCATGGTGGGCAACCCCAGGTCCACAAAGAGTACCCCTCCCCCCGCAAAGACGTACGGTACCAGCCGTTCCGGTGCAGTGAATTTCCAGCTCCCCAGGATATACCCGCCTGTCATGGAACGGCCGCCATGATCGAGAGCGAGATGGTACGGCAGTTCCAGGAGGAGTTCATGGCGCCCCTGGTACCAGTGCCCCTTCCCCACCTCATCCGAGAGGAATCGGCCGTAACGGAGGATCATGTCGAAGGTCTCCACCTGGGTCCGGGTATCGCCGAACCCCCGGTGGGTGATGCCGTAGCCGGTAAGGAATGCATATTCCCCATCGGCTTGGCCGGCTGTCTGCAGGTCGGCGGCGACCGCGTAGAGAGGGAGCATGAAGAGTATCATCAATAATGCGCCAGCCGGAAACAATCGCTTCATCGCTTTTCTCACTGCTGCATTTTCTCCGGTCATCGCCATTTCCCCCCGATTGCATCATCCCGCAGGGCCTTGTTGATCGACTGGCGGTAACCGTAGTTCATGGGGTAGAAGAAGTTGTAGCGGGTACCGTTGCCCCAGATCCGCTTGAAGATGGAAGGATATGAGTAGCTTTCCTTGAATGCCCACCAGTAACCTTCCAGGAGCCGTTCGGGGGTAAGGAGCCTGGGCCGGTACACCACATTGTGGGTGTTGTAGTTGTCCCAGTCGTGGTCGATGATCCGCCCGTCGCGGAGCATCTGCTCGTAGAAGGTGGTGCCCGGATAAGGGGTGAGGATCGAGTAGTAGACCACATCGAGCTTGGCCTTGGCGGCAAACTCCACGGTACGCTCAAAGACTCCTTCGTCGTCGGTGTCGAAACCGAAGATGAACGACCCCTTGACGCCGATGCCGTGATCGTGCATCCTTTTCACGATGTCCATATACTGCTGAGGTTTGTTGACCCCCTTATTTATCGATTTGAGGGTCTCGGCAGAAAGGGACTCGAAGCCGATCACTATCCCCATGCAGCCGCTCTTCTTGCACAGGGCGAGCATCTCGTCGTCCTGGGCCATCTCCACGGATGTCTGCCCCAGCCAGTCGAGCTTGTAGGGGATGATCCTGGTTAATAGCTCCCGGGCGTGGCGCTTGCTGCTGATGATGTTGTCGTCATTGAAGAAGATCAGGTTGTTCCAGGCGAAACGCCCCGGAAAGGGCTTGAAGCTCCTGATCTCCCGCTCCACATCGTCCACCGAGCGGTTGCGGAACTTCCCGCCGAATGAGCTTGTGACCGCGCAGAACTCGCAGTTGAAGGGACACCCCCTGGTGGTCTCGACGAAATGGACCGTCAGGTAACGCTTGTCCCGGTAAAGATCCCAGTTTACCAACGGGCGATTCTCGAGAACCGGATAGGCGCCGTCATGGCGGTAGGTCCGCTTTATCTCCCCGCGAGCAAGGTCGGCCAGGAGCCTGTCCCAGAGGTCCTCGGCCTCGCCGATCACCACGCTGTCGCAATGGGCCAGGGCCTCCTCGGGAAGCTTGGAGACGTGCATCCCGCCCATCACAACCGGTATTCCGCGACCGCGGAAATGGTCGGCGATGGCGTAGCCCCGTTTGACCACCGGGGTCATGGCGGTGATCCCGACGAGATCGGCCTCCTGTTCCAGATCGAGAGGCTCGACCTTCTCATCGATAATTTTTACGTCCCAATCCGGCGGAGTAAGAGCCGCCACCTTGAGCAGCCCCAGGTAAGGGAGACGGAAATAAAAATCGCTCCCCATGAGTCCCTTCTTGCCGAGGGGGGAGATGAGCAAGAGGCGTTTTTTCATTTTTTACGGCCTCCTTCCATTACCACTTCTGCTTCATCTCGAAGCTGAGGATATCCGGCAGGTTCCGCATAAAGGTTGAGATGCTGTGGGGAGATTTCCAGAGCATCTTTGCATAACCCAGATGGATCCTCGTGCGCCGGTAAAAGCGACTGATGAATTCGTTGTAAAGTCCCTCCAGCTCTTCCCTAGTCATACCGTGGGGGACAAAAACGAAATTCAGGCAGTTCATGGCGGGCCAATCCTCGGTAAACTCGCCGAATTCCCTGATTGTCTTGAATACAGGCGCTCCCGGAAAAGGGGTAAATTTGGTGACGTTGATTTCGTCGAGCGGCAGCGTCAGGGCATAATCGATGGTACGCCGGATGGTCTCCGCCGATTCGCCGGGCAGTCCTATCATGAACAGCCCCTTGCAGCGCAAGCCGGCGTCCTTTACCATCTGCAGTTTTCTCCCCACTTCGTCGAGGCGATAATATTTGCGGTGCTTCTTCAGCAGATCGGGATCGCCCGATTCGATGCCGAAGTTCACCTGCCAGCAGCCGGAGCGCTTCAGAAGGGAAACGAGCCCGCTGTCCACATGCTCCAGCCGGGCAATGCAATTATAGGTCACCGCAACCTTTTTCTGCTCCAGCAGTGCGCAGAAGCGCTCCACTCGACTCCGGTCGAAGGTGAAGAGATCGTCGTAAAAAAAGACGTGCCTTATACCGAAATCCTTGTGCAGGTAGGCTAGGTGCTCGACGATGTATTCCGGAGAATTGAAGCGGAAGCCACGGGAGAATACCGACCGGTCGCAGTAGCTGCACTGGTAGGGACAGCCGCGGCTGGAGATGATGCTGGTGTTTGGATGGGTGGGATAACTGAAGAGGGGGAGGTTGTAGGCATTGGGAAAACCGGGGAGGCGGTGATAGGCCGGGAACGGAAGGGTGTCCAGGTCTGCTATATGCTCCCGC
>JBGPID010000136.1:0-7666 GCA_041484725.1 Geobacteraceae bacterium
CCATGGTCTCGGTGAGCCCCGAGGTCATGATCCCGACCACCTCCGGCCCGAACTTCTCGATGACCCGCTTGATCCCCTTTTTCAGGTTCTCCCAGCCGCCGAAGATGGCGGTGTCCTCGCTCATGCTGGTGGAATTGAGAGGGATCGACTCCTTGAAATGCCGCGAGAGCTGGAGGCGGATGAAGGTGGAACATCCCTGCGCCCCGTGCAGCAGCCCCAGCATTCTGTCGATGCCGAGATAGGCCAGGGTCGCGCCCAGGGCCGGGGAATTCTTCTGCGGGTTGACTACGGCGCTCTTGATCGGCACCTTTACCCGCGATTCCTTCAATTCTTCACCCAGATGGGCCGCAGCATGGCCGGCAGCCCGCTCTACATCGGCGCTCACCTCGTCGATCATCTTTTCCCACGGGGCGCGCGAATTAAGTACCGGCCAGATGGGGTTATTGACCGTCAGGTCAAGCTGCTTCGCGAAGGTCACCATCCCTTCATAGCCGGCAAAGGGGTGGGAACGGCCGTGGTTGATATCAAGAAACGGCGTCCGGGTCTTGAGCGCCAGAAATTTGGTCTTCCCGCCGGCCACAATAAGGTCGGGCATCTTTTCGTACATGACTTGCAAAAGGCCGGCAGTGCTGGTGTCTTCGATAATCCGGGCGTCCTTGTGCATGAGGGCCTTCATCCGGTAGAAGTCCTCCAGGGTGGAGTTCTGCGTCCCGGCGGCGAGGATCTCGACGCCGAGCTCACGGAGCGCGTTGACCATCGACCAGGTCTTCACCCCACCGGTGAAGAGCACCGCCCGCTTCCCTTCGAGGCGCGCCCGATAAGGCGCCACACGTTCCCGGCATTTCGCCTCTTCTTCCTCGATGAGCCTCTCCACCCGGTCCTGCATGATCCGCTTTTCCAGGCCGTTTACAGCATTGTCCAGTTCCCGGGCGATGTCCCGCAACGCCTTGGCGGTGTCGGTCATGCCATAGAACGACTCTTCCAGATAGGGCATGCCGTATTTTTTCTGCATCTTCTTCGCCAGGTTGGTAAGGGATTTGGAGCAGATGATGACATTCAGCCGCGCCCGGTGGGCGTAGCGCAGTTCATCGAACCGGGCGTCGCCGCTGAAGCAGGAAAGGATCCGGATGCCGACCCGCTCGAAGAGGGGCAGCATGCCCCCGAGGTCGCCGGCGATATTATACTCCCCGATGAGGTTGATGTCGGACCCCCCCCCCATCCCCCCCCCATCGGGGGGGGGTGAGGGGGGGGGCGGCTCGGCCGTGCCTATGACATGTTTGAACAGCACCTCGCCGGCCAGGCGGTTGCCGATGTTCTTATCGCCGATGAAACCGGGAGTGTTGACCGGGATCAGAGGAATGGCGACTTTTTCCTGGGCCGACTTGCAGACCGCCTCGATATCGTCCCCCGTCATGGCGGTGACGCAGGTGGCGTAGACAAAGATCGCCCTCGCCTCCGGGTAGCGCACGGCCAGATCCAGTATGGCCCTGTAGAGCTTCTTCTCCCCGCCGAACACCACGTCGTTCTCGAGCATTTCGGTGGTAAAACCGCGCCGATAAAGCTGAGAGCCGGAAGAACGGGCGCCGCGGTTGTCCCATGAATTCCCGGCGCAGGCAATGGGACCGTGAACCAGGTGAATGACGTCGGTGATCGGCATCAAAACCACCCGGGCGCCGTCGTAGGCACAGCTCCGCTCCGCCCCTTCGCCCGGTTCCGACTTCTTGCAGAACTTGGGGGCGCCCTTGTCGTGGGTCTCGCATTCAGGAGCATCGTAATAGTCGGGACGTGCCATGGAAAATCCTTTGAAAGCAGCAGCCGGCTGCTGGCTACCAGCAAAAAGGCGCCCCCATTCGATACATCGGGAGGCGCCATTGCCGGAATGATTCAGGATGAAATCATCCCTTTGTCAGCTTAGTAGCATTTGCCGTGCCAAAATGTCATGATGATGCGATCCCCCCGATATCATAAGATTTTTAATCCTCAATGGGTGGTTGTCATATAAAAGTGCCTATTTGTTGTGCAGCGTAGCGCAGAATAAATCCATCCGCATAAAAGTTGCGGTTGACAACGATGTTGACACCGGACTGTGAGTAATTATATGATTATTACATTTTCTGTTTACAGACAGTCAGTTTCCATCCGGAACAGTCCGCTGCCTTCCTTTCATCTGGGGCGCCGCACAGTTGCCAAATATCGAATAAACACTCCGACTCTGTACCGCAGCCTGGAGTAGACATGAGCCCGTCAACTGCCACAAAAACTGAACCTGCAGTCGAACGGCGACAAGCAACCGCCTTTGTGGCGGAACTGATTATCTACCGCCGCCATATCCGGTCTTACCCGGCATCCCACCCGATAGTAACTGCCTCTCTGCAAAAAACCATCGCCAGTTTCGCTCCGCTGATTGCCGACAGCAGGGCATTCACCCTCGGCATCTCGCAAAATGGCTTGCTGTTCAAAAATGACATCCTGGGACCAGGGATAGCCAAGTTCAAGGAATTCGCAGCCACCCTCGCCTCTTTCGGCATCATTACCATTTCCTTCACCGCGGAGCTTAAACCGGAAGATCTCCATCTGTTCAACTGCATTACCAATCGCCCGCGAAATGAGGTTTGGGAATCCGGGGGGATCAAACATGCCCTGGCCGCTGACGGCATTCAAGCCATCAAGGTCCAGGTCATCGATCCTTCCGTTTTCAGCCTGACGGACGATCTCACCCCGGAATCGCCCGGAAATGCTGCCGACCCCTGGGATATTTTTGTTCGCAAGCTTCTCGACGGCTATTTCTCGGCATCCCCGGAAAGTCTTCTGCAACTCATGGCGGCGACTCCGGCCGAACTGGGCAGGGAATTCGGCTCCATTATCGACGGCATACCCGAAGAGGCACACCACCAGACCATAAAAACCCTGGCCGATTTTTTCGCGAACCTGGCGCACCGGCAAGGTATCGAAGGGCTCCACGAAGACGCACTTGAAAAGATTACTGCGTTTATTGCCGGCATCCCGCCCCGGCTCCGCCGCGATTTTATTTTCAATATCTGCAATTCGTCCCACACCATGCCCGGCTTCAGTGAAGAGCTGCTCCAGCGAATTCCGGGAGATGCATTCCTGGAAGCGATGCAGTCCGTCGCAACCCATGGGGAAAACATCCCTGAGATGGTCCTCAAGCTTATGCAAAGGCTCTCCGCCCAATCCGAATCGACCCCTGATCTCGACGCAGCGATTAGCGACGCGGGGAGTGCGGAAAAAGTCCGTCTGCTGCTCAAGGAATCCGCAATGGAGGAATTCGTTCCTCCCGCTTACAGGAAAACCCTCATGGCGATACTTGCCACCGACACGCTGCCGGTAAAGTCAATGGAAGCCTTGGCCGAGTTGCAAAAAACCCTGGGATACCATCACCTGGAAGCAAAAACCGGCGATATAATTTGTGAAATCATCAGGCAAATTCCCGCAGAGGAAAGGGGGGACGGCATCAGGAGCAACCTGATGGCTCTCGCGTCTCATTACCTCTGCAATGGAGACTTCCACTCCCTCGAACGGATCTGCCGCATCATTCTCGACGAGGCATATGCAAAGCAGTGCGCCGCATTTTTCGACCCCGGCTTCGTCCAGGAGATACTCGATGCCGCGTCCCTGCTGGGAAGGGAGAAATATCAGGATATTCGCTCAATAATCAGCACCGTTGGTCAGCCTTTTGTCGTACCGTTGATGGAGAGGCTTTTTGCCGAAGAGAACCGCTCGCTGCGCCGCTTCTGGTTTGACTGTCTCGGCGATCTCGGGGAAATGGTCCGTAATGCCGCGCTGGAACGGCTGAATGACGAAAGATGGTTTGTGGTGCGCAACCTCATAATCATGCTGGATAGTTTCGGTGACCAGGAAGTGCAGCGCCAGGTCCGGCGCTTAGTCGGGCATTCCCACCCCAGGGTCCGCAAAGAAGCACTGAAATATCTGCTTCATTACCAGGATCCCATGGTAGATATCCAACTGTTGCAGGATCTCGACAGCAACGACCCGGCCCGGAGATTGTCGGCCGTACAGATAGCCGAGATGAGCAGCAACCCCGAAGTCCTCCACAAACTGCTTGCCATCCTTGATTCCGGCAGCATAACTGGCTACGGCCTGGAGATCAAAAGCGCCGTAATACAGGCGCTGGCAGGCATCGGCAACGCCCAGGCAGTACCGAAACTGAAAGAGATCCTCTACTCCGGCAAATTCCTCCATTCCGGCAAGCATACCCAGCTTAAAATAATGATTATCCGCTCCCTGCCCAGATTCCCCGCGGCTATGGTTCGGCCGCTCCTCGAGGAAATCTGCGCAACCGGGGGGAAAACCCTTGCCCCTGTCGCTGCTGAAGCCCTGAAAGGGCTCCAGGGAACCGTGCCATGACGCCGCAGCAGAAGGAAACATTCGCCGAATTTGTTCGTAAACTTATTCAGGCAGCCGGCGCCATGTCCCTCTATTCCAGGCAGCACCGGATAACAGTGGCCCGGGCCTCGCAGGCCCTCGCCCTGCTCAACGAGTCGCTCAAAGACGACAGCGCAGCTACGATCATGTCTTTAGGCAATGATATCTTCGTTAACAACCTCCCACTGGACAAGGGTCCCCACCTTGAGCGTATGATGCGGGCTATGAAAGATTATGGCATCGGCCATATCATCATCAGCCGCGGTGCAACCTACGATGACATCGAGCTTCTAATCCGAATCGTCGTCCACCAGGCAGAGCGCGACTTACAGCCCACACCCCATCTCCGGTTCGGCACGGTGGCTGTCGATATACCTAGGCAAGCAGAGGCCGGGGACCAGGAAATCCCCTCATTCTCCAGCATCACTCCGCAATTCCTCAAGCGCCTTGAGAGTGCATATTTGCTGCATGACAACCGCGAACCGTTCGACCTGAGTACCGTTCTTTCTCTTGTTGCGGGTTTTATCACCGCCTTCCGCAAAGAAGCCAATCCACTCATGGCCCTTGTCCCGCTCCGGGAGATGGACGAGTATACCTTCACCCACGCTCTCAATGTCTGCATCCTCAATCTGGCCCAGGGGATGTCCCTCGGCTTCACGGGGCAACTCCTCCACGATTTCGGTATTGCGGCCATGCTGCACGACGTCGGAAAACAGTTTGTCCCTGAGGAAATCCTCAACAAACCCGGCAACCTCGAAGAGGACGAATGGGAATTCATGCGCCAGCACACGGTGCGAGGCGCGGAATACCTGCTCAACAATCCCGGCATTCCGCGCCTGGCCGTGATTTGCGCCTTTGAACACCATATGAAGTACGACATGACAGGTTATCCAAAGGTACCGCGCGGCTGGCAGACCAATCTCTGCAGCCAGATCACCATGGTCTCCGACTGCTTCGATGCGCTCCGCACGAAACGCGTCTATAAGGATGCCATGGATTTCGATGAGACAGCGGGCATCATGCTATGGATGGCCGGCACTGCTCTGAATCCTACCCTGACCCTCAACTTCCTGAGGATATTGCGGAAGATAGAAGAATATTGAGCCTCCCGAAGCATTGCCCCCCTGAGATTACCTCTGCATAAAAGGCCTCACCGTTCATCGGATATCTCTGTCAATCAGTGTCGCAAAACAATAAGGTTTTACAAAATATACCGATTGGTTTATTTTCTCTTGACTTTAATATACCAACTGGTATATTAATACGTAACAAGTTCTATTTATGGGGATGAATGTGGGGAAAGCGGAAGAGACCAGGCAGGCCATTATAGAAAAAGCAGCGGTAATCTTTAACAAGAACGGCTACCAGCGGACCACGATGTCGACCCTTACCAGGGCACTGGGCCTTACCAAGGGGGCCATCTACGGACACTTCGCCGACAAGGACGCCCTTGCCGTCGAAGCCTTCCGCTATAGCGTCCAGCAGGTATCGGAGAGGGTACGGATGCGGCTTCAGCTCCATGAAGGGGCGGTCGATAAGCTGCGAGGATTCGCCCGGACTTTTCTCGATTTCTTCGATGAGATCGTGCAGAGTGGGGGGTGCCCGATACTGAACACTGCCGCTGATTCCGACGATGCCCACCCACAGCTGCATGGGGAGGTCCGCAGGGTCCTGACGGCCTGGGAAGGGCGCCTCGTCGCCATGGTGAATGCCGGCAAGGAGAGCGGCGAAATCCGGGCCGGCGCCGATGCGGAGCTTTTTGCCGCAACCTTTATCGCCCTTATCGAAGGGGGGATTCTCCTGGCGAAGACGATAGGGGATAGAAAATACCTGGAGAGCTCGGTAAACGGCATCAACCTGCTCATCGATCAGATGGCGGCCAACCAAGGCTGAACCACCGCGGATTCAAGGGAGGAGAACATGGGACTGATAGCCATTGACGAAGAGAAGTGCACGCAGTGCGGCCTGTGCGCCAGGGCCTGTCCGGCGGGTATCATCGTACTTGGTGACGGGTTTCCCGAGACAATTGAAAAAATTGAAAAGGGATGCATCACCTGCGGCCACTGCGTGGCGGTCTGCCCGACCGCCGCCCTGAACCACTGCCGGATGACACCCGAGGAGTGCTCCCCCCTTGCCGCCGACTGGCGGCTCACTCCGGATCGGATGGAGCAGCTCGTCAAGGGGCGCCGCTCAATAAGGCGCTATCGCACCGAACCGGTTGATCGTGAAGTATTTGAAAAGCTGCTCGAAATAGTCCGCTATGCGCCTACCGGCGGGAATTCCCAGTCGGTTCGCTGGCTCGTTATGAGTGACCCGGCGGAGATCGGCCGTCTCTCGTCGATCGTCGTCGATTGGCTGAGAATACTCCTCGTTCAGGGGGTACCGGGGATGAAGGGGATGTTGAAGGCATGGGAGATGGGGTCAGATCCGATCCTGCGCAATTCACCCCATCTCATCATCGCCCACGGCGCCGTCGATGACCCGATGGTAAAAATCTCGGCCACCATCGCCCTGGCCACCCTGGAACTGGCCTCCCTCTCATTCGGCCTTGGCGCCTGCTGGGCCGGTTTCCTCCACCATGCTGCGCTGAACTATGCCGAAGTTCATGACGCTTTGGGCCTGCCGCCGGGCCACCAGATGTGCGGAGGATTGATGATCGGCTACCCTGAATTCGAGTATGCCCGCATACCCGTCCGCAAGCCTGCGTCCGTGACATGGCGATAAACTGCAGACTGATTTTATGGGAATGAATCGGAAAGGCACAACATATAAGGAGGCATGGCAATGGCAAAATTGTTTGAAACATCCCATATCAAAAGCATGACACTGGCAAACCGCTTTGTCCGCTCGGCGACATGGGAAGGGATGGCCGCTGACGACGGCTCCTGCACACCTAATCTTATCGAACTGGTGAAACGGTTGGCCAATGGAGGAGTCGGCCTTATCATCACCGGCCTTGCCTTTGTCACCAGGGAAGGGCAAGCCGCTCCGTGGCAAATAGGGGCGGATAGCGATGCTTTTCTTTCAGGGCTTAAGGAAATGACCGACACCGTTCACCGGGCTGACGGAAAAATCGCCCTGCAGATTGCCCACGGAGGGTGTTACAGCGCAACCCAGCTGACCGGTAAAGAGGCCCTCGCCCCATCCACGCACGAATCCGGTGTCATCCCCTCCTGCCGGGAGATGACGGTGGCCGAGATCGGCCAGGTAGTCGCGGCCTTCGGGGAGAGTGCCCTCCTGGCGAAGAAAGCAGGTTTTGACG
>JBGPID010000137.1:0-7611 GCA_041484725.1 Geobacteraceae bacterium
GAGTGAGTCACCTCCGGCAAAGCTGCTTCAGATTTACCCCCGTGGCTGGCCTTCCTTCCGGGGCGGGCTTCCCACCCGCTGAATCATGCGGCCTTGCCCGGCGCGACTCAAGGGACGACCCCTTTGCCTCTGTTCTTACCTGGGAATTGTTTCTTTCAGGATTATGTTTTGCCCAATACCTTAAGCAACTCCGCCTCATTCGTTATGGTAAGTGAAGATCGGAGCAGCTTCGCATTGTAATTTTTCAACTCTTCCACGACTTTGTCGGAAAGAGCCTTGCGGACCCTGATGAATATTGCCGAACTCCCCTATTCTAAGGTTTCCGAAACCTCTCTGATAAAGTCGTCATGTATGCCTATCTGTCTAAGGCCCTTAACTGTCTCACCTATCACGGCTCCTATAATCGCTCCAATCATGTAACCGATGGGGCCGCCGAACAGGGTCCCCCACTGGCCGCCTGCGGTGGCATCGGCATGAACCACAACGTTGTTGTGGCTTACCCTGATGGTGCCATCATCTCTCCTGGCAACAACGACTGCGTAATCGAGGTCGATAAGATGTATCTGTTTCATCTTAAGCAGATCCAGGAGAACCTCATCGGCGGTAAATTCTCCTTTAAACCCGGCAACGATCAATTCGCTCATTTCGATCCTCCTTTGCCGTGCGTTCATCTTTGCATGCTTCTGTTATGATTCCTTGTCAAGCAGATTGTTCTATTAAAAGTATAGCATACGATGGCTGCTTCCGCCATCATCTCCGTTCAAGTGGCAAGACTTTGGAGTGAGTGGAGGAAGAAGAGCGCCGGGGAATTGCGGGGCCACCACACTTAATTCCCCTCCCAACGATGTGACTATCGCACCCTGCACATCACTCGCCGCACTCTATCACTGGGAATTTCCCGTCCATTTGCCCATTATTTACTTTCCTTTTCGCCCTTTTGCGCCCCTTCTGCAGCCGCGTCAGGCCGCTGCCGGTTTGCATCCGGCAGTGGCAGGGGCGAAGATGACGGTTTGAGGAGGTCTCCGCCGTGTCTGGGACAGTACTCGGTCGGCTCGGTCCCCGCGATATAGAATTCGTCCATTTTTACCGGACAGTCGGGCGTTGCCAGGCAGCCGGTAGCTGGGTCAATGGAAACGGTTACGACCGTATCCGGTTTCGGGAAATCAACGACCGGCCTGGCGGCCAAAGCCTGATACATGAACCGCCCCCAGATGGGGGCAGCGACAGCCCCTCCGGTAAAACTTTTTCCCCCGGGCCTGGGCTTGTCATACCCTACCCAGATGCCGGTTATAACCTGCGGGGTATAGCCGATAAACCAGGCATCCCGATAGTCATCGGTGGTGCCGGTCTTCCCGGCGGAGGGATGTTCCCGGCTGAATTTCTTGAGACTCTTGGCGGTACCGTAGATCATTACATCTTTCAGCATCTGGGTAGTGACAAAGGCGGTGGCCGGGGAAAGAACCGGGGTGACTGCGGGAGGCATTTCCGTCCAGGTGCGGCGATTGCGATCATAAATACGGATAATGTTCCTTGATTCGGGCCGCGACCCCCCGTTGGCCAGGGGGGTGTAAGCCAGGACCAGGTCATTCAGGGTGACTTCTTCGGTTCCAAGGGCCAGGGAGAGATCGTTGTTCGGCCGTAAGGAAAGCCCCATTTTCCGGGCAAAATCGACAAAATAGGGGACCCCGATCGTCTCCAGCAGTTTTACCGTGATGACATTGTTAGAGTAGGCCAGGGCCTGCCTGAGGGAAAGCTCCCCGTAGGCTTCTCTGCCATAGTTCAGCGGTTTCCAGATTTCATTATTCCCCCGATTGTAGGCCACCGGCGTATCATTTAAGATGCTGCCGGGAGTGAACCCCTTTTCCAGGGCCGCGGCGTAAATCAGCGGTTTGATGGCCGAGCCGGGCTGGCGCCTGGCGGAATAGGCGCGGTCATAGGTACTCTGACCGAAATCAACTCCCCCTGCGGCCGCCAGAACATCGCCGGTATTGGGATCCAGACACAACAGCGCGCCCTGGAGCCGGGGAGAAATTCGTTTAACCCCTTCACGCAAGACCTGTTCCGCCAGGTTTTGCAGGTTCAGATCCAGGGCCGCGGTTACGTCCAGTCCCCCCTGATCGATGATCCCCGGTCCGTAGCGTTCGATCAGCTTGTTGCGGACATGGGCCAGGTAATAGGGAGCTTGCCCGGGTGGGACAACTGATGGGGGATGGGCCCGCAGCTGTTTCTGTTGCAGGCGGGTGATAAGTTTGAGTTCCACCATCCGCTTCAGGACCAAGTCCCTCCGCCCCGTTACCCTGGCCGCTTTTCCCAGAGGGTTGTAGCGGGCCGGAGATTTAGGCACTCCGGCCAACAGGGCGCATTCGGCGTCGGTCATCTCCTCCGGGTTTTTATCGAAATAGAGACGAGCCGCCTGGGCAATCCCCCAGGCACCGTTCCCATAATAGATTTCGTTGAGATACATCTCCAGGATCTGCTTCTTGCTGTAGTTACGTTCGAATTCCATGGCCAGCCGGGCTTCCCTGAGCTTCCTGTCAATGGTCTTCTCCCCGGATAAGTATTTGTTTTTTATCAGCTGCTGGGTGATGGTCGACCCTCCTTCGGCCAGTTTCCCCTTGACTACGTCCTTCACCAGCGCCCGGGCGATCCCTCGAACATCGATCCCGCCATGTTCATAAAAACGGGAGTCTTCAATGGCCACCACAGCCTTTTGCAGGAAGAAAGGAATACGGTCGATGGAAACCCAGAATCTTTTCTCAGGAAGTATCCGTCCTGCGAACCTTCCTTGGTTGTCAAAGACTCTTATGGATGTATAACCGGGCGGCAGGGGTGGGTAAGTAGCGAAGTTTTCCTGGGCCAGCGCCGATGAGACATGGCTTGAGACCAGGTAAAAACCCAGGATGATGGAATACATTGTCTTTTTAAAAAGCAAGGGCGAGTGGGAAAACAAGATGGTTGTTTGCTCCTTCAGGGAGAGTGGGGGCAGGATAGACTTACTGCCATTTGGCTTAAGTTTGTCACACTTGTTAAATGGCATCAAGTCAAAAATGACCGTACGCGTAAGGTCCGTAATAAAATAGAATTTGGAGAGTGGACCTTTTTTCTTCCCCGATCTCTTCTATGCTTCAACAGGCTTTATATGCCGTTTCGTCCGATGACCTCTAATTAGACGATATCATGGTATCCTATGCTTCATAACTGCGGAACCTGCTTTAGATCCGCTTCCAGGGAATCAAGGAGACGCGAAATTAATTCTCTCTCCCCGTATGCAGCTCCTTCCATCATCCGTAAATACTCACTCCGAACGTAGTCCAGTCTGGCCTGAAATTCGCTACCCTCTGCCAGAGAAATGCGCCCGCTGCTTCTTTCATCGTCAATTCTCCTTTGGAGTGTGATAATCCTGTTCCCTCTCGTTGGCTTATCGATTTTTTCGCTCAGGAAAAGCCACTCTACCCAGCTACCGAAGCGCTCACCGATGGAGTCCGGTGTTTTTTCATTTTTTTTGGTCCGAGGAAGCGCCCTGTCTATCACCTCTCCGAGCGCATCAAGTCTTCCCTGAAGGCTGTTCCTTTCTTCCCGGGAGACACTTTTGTCTCTCAACCTCGTAAAGTCTGTTCGAATATCCTTCAGTGTCGCCACATACGTCTGGGACTGATCGGGGGTAAGCGCGCCGACGTTCACCCCATCCTCAACCTTCTCCTGAATTAAAATCATCTTGTCCTCTGCACTTCTTTCATAAACTGACCTTGTTTGCATAGAGGCGCAGCCTGAAAACAGGCCTAATACCAAGCCCATTAATACTGTTAATAAAGTTAAGTTCCTCATTCGACTCCTCCGGATTTCAGATGTGCAATCATTGAAAAGGATATTTGTAGATAGAGTAGAGAGCAGGTTTTCCCTGCCTTCTCATTCCCCTTAATCAGGTTCACGGCAGGTTGATGATATATGCCGCCTTGTTGTTGTTTTCGTTTATTTCCGCCACTGAATTCTCCGTATCCGCCACGGCGGTAAATCGGCTGGTCGCACCTGTTGTCAGGGCGAGTCCTTTCACGACAAACGCCTTAACAACGGCGCGGCCCGCCGGGAGGTTCCCGACCTTGACGGGATTCTTGAGGATCTTCTGCGACTCGTCGGGGTAATACACGTTCAGAAGACACCCTGCGGATGCCTTGTTCCCCAAATTGCTCACCTTGATCCAGCCGTGAACATTGTAATGCCCTTTTTTGTCCGGCCCGGTGACGGTGAGCCGTTGCCAGGAGGGGGTCAGATCGGGACCCGTAACCACGGACGGGAGTTCACCGTTCCCCCCTTCCCGCAGGTATGAGCCGCGCCCTGTCCCCCAGAGCACGCGGGCGTTGGAGGTCCCCGGCAGGTCATAGGCGACAACGCCGGAATTGGCGGTATTCACAAACAGATACAGGTCGCCGTTCTCGTTTAAACGGGCAAGCGTGGGCGCGGCCAGCGCGCCGTTCCAGTCCACGTCCCCACGAGGTGGCGGCAGATCGACTTCCTGCAGCACGTTCCCCATATAATCGAGGATGTGCAGCTTGCCCGTGGCGTTGCTTCCCTTCTGGGTCCATGATGTGAAGATGACCTCGGCGTGCCCGTCGTTGTCCAGGTCCGCCACCACCGGCTCGGACGCGAAGCGGTAGAACCCTTCGGCCTTGTTGTATACCGAATATGGCCAGCTCCCTTTCTCGCTCTTGTCCAGCCAGAAGCAGTGCATTCTGCCGTCATAAGAGGCATAAAGGATCTCGGCGTTGCCGTCGCCGTCCAGGTCCACGGTCACCGGGTTAGGCTGGGCGCTTTCGATTACGTTCCAGTCCTCGCTCAGGGGCGCGCCCGTACCCGTGGGAACGGTGGTCCAATCGAACCCTTCGGAGTTGAAACGGCTCCGGTCCGCATTGAAGATATAGGGGGTGTTATACAGGTCCGTATAGGGGGAGGTATGGCAGTCGTGAACGTTGCCGATAACCACGACTTCCTTTACCCCGTCATTGTTCACATCTACAACATTGGCCGGGCCCATGGCAAAATTGGCCCGGGGCGTGAATTCGTCGTAGCAGGGACCCCATCCGCGGGTCTCGTAGGCGAGGTCCACGTATGCCGGCACTTCTCCCCAGAAATTCATGTCGTGGCCGGGTTGATCGTGGTACATGAAGTTGGTGGCAAGCTGGGTGCCGTCGGACCTGTACGCGGAAATGGTCAGGGTGTCCGAAGGAACGATGATCTCCGGAAAGCCGTCACCGTCAAGATCGCCTAAGCCGATATTGGCGTTATAGGTGCCCCAGGCCGAACTCTCGTCGCCGCTCTTGAGCCTGGGCCACCCCCAGCGAACAGCACCGGTGTGCTCCAGGACCCAGGTGTTTGTGCCGCTCCCGGCGGCGCGGCCGACGATGATCTCCATATCCCCGTTACGGTCCAGGTCCCCAACGGAGAGACTCCTGAGCTCCAGCCTACCGGGGTCCCGCCAGGGCCACCACTTGGATTTGAAATAGCCGTCCTTGTCGAGAACCGATACCCACCCGCCGCTGTGGGCCGTCACAATCTCCGGTTTGCCGTCATGGTCCACATCCGCGATGACGATGCCGGGCCAGGTTCTGCCGACGTTATCCGCGTTGGGCTTTTTCCTGTCGTGGCCGGACTTGACACGCCACTTGAGCGCGCCGGTCGTGGCGTCAAGAACCACGATGGAGTATGCCGACGCGATGACCTCCATGTTTCCATCTCCGTCCAGGTCCGCCACGGCCGGCGAAGAGTACCAGCCGGTCTCACACCATGAGGAGTAGCAGCCGCCATACGCCCATTTGAGCACCGGGGCGCTCACCGCGGCGGTAGTCGGGCCTGCAAACCCCGCAAAGATTAACAGAGCGGACAGACACAAGATCTTCACTCCTGAAAAAAACCGCGCGTCTTTAGTCATTTGTTTGTCCTCCATGGGACCACGGGGAGGGGTCAGATCTGCATTCTACTGAAAATATATAATGTGTAGCGACCCTTTTTGTTCCCCCCCTGGTCACCAATTTTCATATTTCACGATTCGATCCAGAGGAAGACGCTTCTTTGTAATTGCTGCCGGATCTGATGGATAGCCCAGGGGCAACAGTTCCACCACACGAATCTCGTCCGGAATATGTAGAATCTCTTTCACCTTTTTCTCGTCGAAATGCCCGACCCAGCAGCTTCCCAAGCCCAGCTCCACGGCAGACAGGCTCATGTGATCAAGGGCGATTGCAACATCTATCGGATAACAGAGCTGGCCGCACCTCATGACATGCCCATCCTCCTCCGCACAGGCGACGATCAAGACAGGGGCCTCCCCCACGAACGCCTGCCCCCCTGCTGCAGAGGCAAGCTTTTTTCTGGTCTCAAGATCACGCACTATCACGAATCTCCACTCCTGACGATTTGAGGCCGACGGGGCGAGCCTGGCCGCTTCCAGAACGGCATTCAGCTTTTCATCCTCAACAGACTTGGCAAGATAAGCACGAACGCTCTTCCTTGTTTTAATTGCATTCATCACATCCATATAATACCTCTCATACATGGCATAAACATAATTCCCTCTTCTTACTTCGGGTATCTACCGATGATTTTCAGCAATACGCCGTGAAACCTGTGCAACAGTGGCGCCTTGGGGAGAAACATGATCATGCAGTATCCGGTGATAAGGTTCACTCCCTTCTCACCGGCGCGGCTGATCGCCCGTGTGTCGGAGACTCCGCCCGCGACATGCCTGTGCAGCCAGACGTCCTTGACCCCTGCGGCGGCGCAATCAAGCACCGCCTGCTCGGTCAGCCCTTCGGGAAGAATTATCACTGCCCGCTCCGGTGCCGGAGTGATATCCCCTATCCTTTTGAAGCACCTTATACCTTCTATTTCTTCTGCGTTCGGGTTGACCGGTATCACATCATAACCATGCTCCAGGAGTTCACGAAACAGCATCCTGGAATATGTTTTCTGACTTCTGGAGGGACCGATAACGGCGATCCGCTTTGCTGCCAGGAAGTTATCGATTGCTGCTTTTGTTACCATTTCCATCTCTCTCCTCTTTGAGGCTAGTTGCGGAACAGGGACCTATCCATGATGCAGACAATTTACCTTCTTTTCATTCCGGCTCTTACCCAGTCTTTATCTCGGTTTCAGGGCCGACATTTTGTTTTGTTCTTTGCTTGGGTCAGACTGTTATTTTCAGCCAAGCGGGCCGAAAAGCAGTATGATTGGCGACAGGAGAATCAGAGTTGTTAGCAGCCACCAGTAGGCCGCCTCGATCTCTCCCTGCCGCCTTTCGGAAACTCCATTCCATGTTGTTGCGACAGCACCGATGGTGGCCAAGAGCACAATCCCCAAGGCCATGAACCCGCGATTAGCGCAGCCAAATACGCCCTTAGGGGTAAAGTAAAGTCCGAAAAGCGCAACCGGAGCAAACAATGGAAGGAGTAAATGCCTTGTGATTCTTTTGCCCAATTTCAACGGCTGGTTTATGTCTCTCATGCTACTAGGCTCCGAATGCTCGTCTCTTGGAACCTTCTCTTGGAATTACCTCACTTGAGGTCTTGTCTAGTAACATTAGTTTCATATTTTTCAAGGAAAGTCAAAAAAGCATCTCCC
>JBGPID010000138.1:0-7605 GCA_041484725.1 Geobacteraceae bacterium
CGCACAAGCGATCCCGAAGACTTACGCAGCCAGGGCGGAAAAGGCGCGTTTCACTAATAGTAGAAGGTGGGTGGTGTCACCACCCACAGTATTTTCGCCGGCCCCTTGCCGATATTCTTTACCATATGCTTCTTGTCGGAGGTGAAATAGAAGCATTCATCCTTCTTAACCGTGTAGAGACGGTCATCGAGGCGGAGCTGGACCTTGCCGAGGAGGACAAAGCCGAACTCCTCCCCTTCGTGAAAAGGCTGCTCCTCCATCTCCGCTCCTGGTTCCAGGGTGACGAGTACCGGGTCCATTTCCCGGTTCTGGGCTCCGGGCACCAGAAGTTCCACCTTGATCTTGTCGTCGTCGTCAGTGGCCTGGACACGCGCATCCTTGCCGTAGACGATATCTTCGTCGCTGATCTCGCTGAAAAACTCCTGCATGCTGACACCGAAGACGTCGAGGATATCCTTCAGCGTAGCTATGGACGGCGAAGTGGCGTCGTTTTCCAACTGGGAAATGTATCCCTTGGTAAGGTCAGCGCGGCTTGCCAATTCTTCCTGGGTAAGGGAATTAATCATCCTGAGGCGCTTCAAACGCTCTCCGATCTTCAAGCAAACCTCCGCAACCAGAGTTTAGTAATTGTAAACATTTTGTTTTCTAAAGTTTAGCATTTCTAAACTTTTTGTCAACAGTAAAGTTTAGCATTTGTAAACTTTGTGTTTACATGAAATAGCGGCCGAGACGGTTTTTTATTGACTTTTCCACCATGATTGATTACTTATCTTAGAATCAGCGAACCGGAACAGCAGTCAGAGGGGGGTTGCCATGCTTAATAATACAAGGATAGGATTAATCGGTGGCGGTAACATGGCCGAGGCGCTGATCAAGGGGTTATTGGCGGGGGGGGTTGCGGCGGCCGGCCTTGTTGTCGCCGAACCAGTTGCCGAACGGCGGAGCTTTCTCGGCGAACATTACGGGGTGAACTGCACGGATGACAATACGTCGCTTGTTGCAGGGAGTGATGTCATCATCATGGCGGTGAAGCCCCAGGTGGCGGGGACGGTCCTGCAGGGGATCGGGGCAGTTGCAACGGCGGGTAAACTGTTTATCTCCATCATGGCAGGGGTAAAGAGCGCAACGATCGAAGCGGCTTTCCCTGGCGAGGTCCGGGTGGTGCGTGTGATGCCCAACACTCCGGCGCTGGTCCTGGAAGCATCATCCGCCATTGCTCCCGGCGCTTTCGCCACTTCCGAAGATATCGCCCTCACCCGCAGTATCCTCGAACTCGTCGGGAAGGCCTGGATAGTGGAAGAAAAGCTGATGGACGCCGTCACCGGGCTCTCCGGCAGCGGGCCGGCATACGTGCTGACATTCATCGAGGCCCTTTCCGATGCCGGAGTGAAAAACGGCCTCCCCAGGGATACAGCTCTCGGCCTTGCCGCCCAGACTGTCTTCGGCACGGCGAAACTACTCCTCGAAACCGGGGAGCATCCCGCCGTGCTCCGGGACAAGGTAACCTCCCCCGGAGGCACGACCATAGCCGGTCTGCATGCCCTGGAACAAGCGGGATTTCGCGGCACCCTCATCAATGCGGTGGATGCGGCAACCGCACGATCCCGGGAACTGGGCCAGAAATAGGGAGTAGGGGCGATTTATTAATCGCCCTTTTTCCTGTTTAATGATTCATAGAGCGCTATCTGCTCCTCCAGGGAAAGCTTCTTCCCGCAAGGTTTCCTGTGGCCGATGCAGAGCTGGCAGCGGTCATCGCTGCACCACTGGCAGAACCGGCAGTCGGGGCAGGGATGTTTCTTAGGGCTTTCATTTTCAGATGACATAAAAAGGTTCAGGGTTTTAAATTTGAATTATGAACCTGGAACCGGTTCTAATAGACGATGTTCCGTTTCGGCGCCGTTCCCGCCAGTATCTGCATAAAGGCCTTTCCCTGGTCGGAGTTGATCATCAGGTAACGGGGGAGCTTCATAACATTGTCGCCGGCTGTCACATGACGGCGCTCGATGGTGAACGTGGCAATGTATCCCGATCCAGCGGCCTTTTTCAGGAGATAGTCGTCATAGATGCCGAAAGGCCATGCGAGCATATCCACCTTAACCCCCAGTTCCTTCTCGATCTTTCCCTTCGACTTCGTTAGCTGCATATCGACCGATTTCTCGAACTCCGCCGGTCGCATCTTTTTCCGGTCTTTCTTGAAGTTGGGATGCCAGTAGGTATGTCCCTGGAAATCGAACAGTCCCGTCTTTTTCAACGCCCGCAGCTGGTCCCAGGTCATGGCGTACTTGGCGTTGGATATGGCGGACGGATAGATGAAGACCGTCACCGGCACGTTGTATTTTTTCACCAGCGGCAGCATGTCGCTGTACACCGATTTGTGGGCGTCATCCGCCACGATCACCACCGACTTTGCAGGGGGGGGCGGTCCCTTCTTGAGATGCCAGTCGACCAGCCGGCGCAGGGGGATGACCTTATAGCCATTGTCCCGCAGATAGCGCAGATGATCCTCGAAAACAGAAGTCTTTATGGTCATGCCGTCAACAACGGCAGGGCCGAAGCGGTGGTAAAGGAGGATCGGGACGCCGTTAGCGCCGGCCGCCGGCCCCGGTGCCGTCACCGAAGAAAAGGCGGGTTGAGCAAGGAGAGAAATTAAGATAATCAATGAGAGAAAACGGAACGACATGAAATGAACCTCCAGGGATTTATTACGGAGATTCATTTATAGCAGAAAAATGTATGAGAATGAATGATTTATATACGCGTCCCGGTGTTTATCGCTGCTAACGTCCGACCGGTAGCGGAGAAGAGATCGAGGGATGTACGCGAATGAGACCCAACCCTCCTGATTTCCCTTATTATTTTCATTGATGAGTGGAATATCCGGAATAACCTGTTATAATTCATAAACAGTGTTGTTACAAAATATCAACCTGTCTGCAGGATCCAATTCTGCCTGGAAGGAGTTGAAATGGATTCCGACGATCTGTACGATTTGGCGGTGGATGAAGAGCATGCGACGATGGCGGTTTTTGAGGAAGCGAATCCTGATGCGCCGGATTCAATGGAAGACGCCGAGGATGAGAAAATAAAGGTCCCTGATATTGAGCATTTTAATGACGCCATCAAACTGTACCTGCGCGAGGTGCAGAAGACAAAACTGCTTTCGGCGGATGAAGAAAAGGAATTGGCCCAGCGCATTGCCAAGGGGGACAAATCGGCACGGGACAGGATGATAGAATGTAATCTGCGTTTGGTAATCAAAATAGCCAAACGTTATATGAACCGCGGTCTCCCTTTTCTGGATCTCATCGAAGAGGGAAACCTGGGGTTGATCAAGGCTGTTGAGCGCTTCAAGCTCTCTAAGGAATGCCGTTTTTCAACATATGCGACGTGGTGGATACGACAATCGGTCGAACGGGCTATTGTCAATCAATCACGCACCATCAGGCTGCCGGTGCATGTCACCGATGATATCAACAAAATGCTGAGGGTAAACAGGGGGTTTGTCCGGAAAATGAACCGGGAGCCTTCGGTAAAAGAAGTATCAGCGGAGATGGAGGTAAAAATACCCCATGTGCGACGACTCATGGTGTTATTGAAAAAAACCTATTCCATAGATCGGCCGATGGGTGAAAACAGTGATTACTCTCTCAGCGATACCATCGAGGATACTTCTACAGTATCTCCGGCAGAGCTTTCCGAGAATCTGAACAGATACGACTTGATCGCTGCGTCGTTTGAAACTTTGTCTGCAAGTGAAAAAAAGATCCTGACATTGCGTTTTGGTCTTGATGACAAAGAGCCGCAGACCCTTGAAACAATCGGTCGCTGTTTCGGCGTTACTCGTGAAAGGATTCGACAGATTGAGGCCAAGTCTCTGGTGAAACTCAGAAAGTTAGTTGAAGTAACGTAATCCGGCGCGATCAACAATGAGACATGTAAACACGGGTGATGACATGGAATTTTTTCTTTCCGAATATGCTCTCGCCAATTTAAGATTCTAACGAAAAATTCCCTCGCTATAATTATCAATTAAATCGTGCGATTCTAACCAATAAAGACTAAGAGCAAGAACCGTAAATCCAGAAATCCAAAAAACCGTGGTAATACAAAGCCATCTCATGGTGGTCTTGTGGATATTCCCCCAGATCGCGTCACCCTCACGAATTTTTCTTTTTGCTTTGTATGTTTTTATTGAACATACAGAGAGATATTCAGGGTAATGACGCGATATGTAGACACATTCCTGGATTACGCAATAGGCGTAGATGAACCATGGGCAGAGAAAAACCACAAAAGCGTACATCCCGACATACGGTGAAGGATCAAAGGGGTATATTTTCATTTCTGCATTTTACTCGCTAACATCTTACGTTCTTACTCTTACCTCACCCGGTAAACCGGCCCGTGCGCTTCGGTGTCCTTACGGTGAGCGGGAAAATCAGCGGCTACGGCGCCGGGTCACTCTATCAACCTAAGTAATTCCCCGTTATCATTACACTTTTATTCTTTAATGTCAACGGTTTTTCAGGGGTTAAGGCTGAAGACTGAACTTTATCCACCCCCCTCTACACCCGTTCACCGAAAATGGCCGACCCGACCCGTACGAGGGTCGCTCCCTCGGCGATGGCCACCTCGAAATCGCCGGACATCCCCATGGAAAGCTCCGTCATCTCGACGCGCGGAATGTTCTCCGCGGCGATCTCCTCCGCAATGCGCCTCAGTTCCCGGAAATAGGGGCGCGCCCCTTCCGGATCGTCGAAAAAGGGGGGCATTGTCATGAGCCCCCTGACCCGCACATGGGGGAGCAAAGAGACCTGTCGCACCAGGTCGAAAACCGCGGTGGCGGTTGTGCCGCACCTCGTCTCTTCGCAGGCGATGTTCACCGCGATCAGCAGGTCACAGAGCCGCCCCAGCTTCCCCCACTGCCGGTCGATCTCCTGCGCCAGAGACAACCGGTCCAGGGAATGGATCATGGTGACCAGGCCGGCGATCTGCCTGACCTTGTTGCTCTGCAGGTGGCCGATGAAATGCCACTCGGCCGGTTCCGTAACTTCCCCTGCCTTGGCCACCAGTTCCTGCACGTAATTCTCGCCAAACAGGCGCTGCCCGCTCCGGGCCGCCTCATCAACGACAGCCGCCGACCTGGTCTTGGAAACCGCCACCAGCCTGACCTCTGCCGGTTCGCGGCCGGCCTTGCACGCCGCACGCTCGATTCTTGCATGAATGATTCTGAGGTTGTCGGCAATGGACATGTAGTACCTTTCATTCTTCATACTTCATCATTCATCATTCATCATTCATAAGCGCGCCTATTCTACGCAGCGCCTCGATTACCTCGCAAAGCGGCAGCCCCACCACATTGCTGTATGACCCTTCGATCCTCTCCACCATGTGCGCCGCACCCCCCTGGATGGCGTACGCCCCCGCCTTGTCGAACGGGCAGCCGGTGGCGATGTAATCCCGGATCTCCGCGTCGCGCAGCAGCTTGAAATAAACCCTGGTCGTTACGGCGTCGCAGAGGAGGCTGTCCAGCGCCTTGTCATAAACGGCAAAGCCGGTGATCACCGCGTGGGGAATACCGGAAAGCTTGCGGAGCATCCGTTCAGCGTCAACGGCGTCCTTCGGCTTTCCCATTATTTCGTTGTCACAAACCACGATTGTGTCCGCGCCGATGAAAAACCCTCCTTCCACCCGCGCCGCCACTTCGAGCGCCTTGTCGCGGGCGAGCCGGAGCACATGGTCCCGTGGCTCTTCCCCCGGCAGGAGATCTTCCGCAATGTTTCCGGCGCAAATGTCGAAGTCTATTCCGGCTGAAGCCAGCAGTTCCATCCGGCGCGGAGAGGCTGAGGCCAGAATTATCCTGTTTTTACCCATCGCCCTGCCCCTCCCCTCTCCAGTCCACTCCCCATGGAGCCGCCTCAGCCGGTCCTGTTCCTGTCACTGCTTTTTCCAGATCTTTTTGCGTATGAAGAGAAGGAGGATGGAGCCGATGATGATAACCGACCCAAGGATGACCTGCACCCCTTGCATATAAATAATACCGAAAAGGAGCGAGAAGAGCCCCATGAGAATCAACAGCGCCTCAAGGGAAAAAATCCTGCCGATGAGCGATATTTCCTGCTTTTCCTTCTCTTTGTCCATAGGTGCTCCCTTACGGTCGCAGGTAGAGGTAGAGGTAGAGGTAAAGGTAAAAAAAATTCGTACATGTTGATCTCTTCTTATGCTTCAGCCTCTAACTTTACCTCTACCTTTACCTGCTTGAGCCATGGCTCAAGTTCTTCCAGTGCCCGCTCCGCCAGTTTGCCCCGGCGCTCCTTCTTTTTCACCCTGCCGGGGAGCTCGGGGAAGAGGCCGTAATTCACGTTCATCGGCTGGAAGGTCCGCGGCTCGGTATTGGTGATGTGTCGGATAAGCGCCCCCAGGGCGGTTGCAGAAGGGGGAACCGTCACCTCGCCGCCAACTGCCAGCCGTGCCCCGTTTACCCCGGCGAGAAAGCCACCGGCCGCCGACTCCACGTACCCTTCGACCCCGGTAATCTGTCCGGCGAAGAGGATACGCGGGTCGCTCTTCAACTGCAGACCCGGCAACAGGAGCTGCGGCGCGTTGATGAATGTATTGCGGTGCATGGAGCCTAACCTGACGAACTCGGCATGTTCAAGTCCCGGTATCATCCGCAGGATGCGCTGCTGCTCCGGATAGGTGAGCCTGGTCTGCAGGCCGACTAGATTGTACATGGTTCCCGCGCGGTTCTCCTGGCGCAACTGGACCACGGCATAGGGCTCGACGCCGGTAGTCGGGTCAACGAGGCCGACCGGCTTCATGGGGCCGAAGCGGAGCGTCTCCATCCCCCGCTCCGCCATCTCTTCGATCGGCATGCACCCCTCAAAGTGTACCACTTTTTCGAACTCCCGGTAGGGGACCTTTGCCGCCGCCACGATTTCCGTGACGAATGCCCGGTATTCCGCCTCGCTTAACGGACAGTTCAGGTAATCTTCCCCACCCCCCTTGCCGTAGCGGGAGGCACGAAAAACCCCGGTTTCATCGATGGAATCGGCCGTAACGATCGGCGCAATGGCGTCATAGAAATAAAGGTAATCACCGGTAAAGGCACGGATCGTCTCGGCCAGGGCATCGCTGGTCAGGGGACCGGAGGCGATGATGACAATACCGTCCGGGGGGATCTCCGTGACCTCGCCGCGGATGATCTCGATCAGGGGATGCTCCGCGATCTTTTCCGTGACATATCGGGAGAATTCATCCCGGTCCACCGCCAGGGCACCTCCGGCCGGGACGCGGGTGGCATCGGCCGCAGCCATGAAGAGGGCGCCGAGCCGCCGCAGTTCCTCTTTGAGGAGGCCAACGGCGTTTTCCAGCGATATCCCGCGCAGGGAGTTGGAGCAGACCAGTTCCGCCAGGCCGGGAAGCTGGTGCGCGGGCGAGAATTTATCCGGCTTCATCTCCCGGAGGGTTACCCTCACCCCCCGCTCCGCGGCCTGCCAGGCAGCCTCGCAGCCGGCCAGACCAGCGCCGATGATGGTAATATGTTTTGAAGGGGTCAGGTCCTGACATTGGACATGCATGTCCGATGTCAAGACCTGACCCCCA
>JBGPID010000139.1:0-7598 GCA_041484725.1 Geobacteraceae bacterium
ACCTGGGCACCCAGTTTCTCGTCCACGCCGATATTCGGCAACGCCTCATCCTGCAGGGTGTGGGCCGAAAGCGGCCCGGGTAAGAGGGGGGCTACGAACAGAAACAGCGCAAGCAGCAAAACGCTTATTGCCATGCAATTTTTCATAAAAGTAGTCTCATAAAAGGAATCAGGGAGGAGTGATCTCCCCGGAAAGAAATATTAACGTAATATGCGGAGATTGCAACCCATAAATGCAGATAAAGTGCGGCTTCCCGGCCGGAGTTGTTTGATTGATGATTCCCGTGCCGGGAAGCGAAGGAACGTCGGACGGTATGGAAACTACCCAACAACGGGGACCGCACGGAAGCGGCAGGTCCGGTCGCCGGTGCACCAGCAATCGACCTCCTTTACCTGGAATTTCTTTCCCAGGGCGGATTCGAGAATGGCGGCAATAAAGCCCTCGTCATAGGTGCAGACCTCGTAGTCCAGTACCGGCAAGCCGGAGCAGTCCAGGTCCTCGGAAATGGTCATGACGATCTCGCCGGTCTCTTCGTCGTGTTTTTCCACGCGTAAAATGCCGATACTGAGATCCTTGAGGGTACTTTGCAGTTTTTTCACCAGTTCTGCGAGGCTCGCCGTCTCACCGATCAGTTGACGGTGGAAATGAGTCCCGGCGAGATAACCTGATTGATACATTATCGCATCGGCTTCCTCATTGCCATGACGTTGCTCCATGACATCACGAAAACAGAACTGCATCAGGCGATAGACCTCCAGACGCATCATGTGTCCCAGGTTCGGACGACCTTCCGTGATGTTTCCCAAGAGCGCCCAGGTGAATTCGTATTTCCTATCCGCATTCATCTCTTTCTCCTTTCATTAGTTGGTTTCCCTGACCATCGCTTCAGCTAATGCCGCTTTCCTGGCAATTTTGTCCCGGTACATCCGCTCATCGGCACTCTTCAGGGTCTCGACCAGAGGTTCTCCGACGCCGGAGGTCGCAAAGCCGATGGAGAACCTGACCTGATACTCGCGAGGTTCCCTGTTAAACTCCGCTTCGATCTCCCTGATCCTGTCAACCACCCGCGCGGCACAGACGGCATCGGCCCCCGGAAGAATCAACGCGTACTCGTCCCCCCCTAAGCGGGCCACCACATCATTCGACCGTACCGCCTTCCGGAGGACATTCGCCGCGTCCTTGATGAGCATGTCTCCAAGCGCATGCCCCAGGGTATCATTGATTGTCTTCAGACCGTCCAGGTCGGCCATCATGATGCTGACCGGGAAGTTTCTCCCCCGCTCGGCACGCGCCATCTCTTCTTCGAAATAGCCGCGATTGTAAAGGTCCGTCAGGGGGTCATGTATGCTTACATAGAGTACCTTCTCCTCGGCAAGTCTCTTTTCACGGAGGGCTTCGATCATGGAGTTGAAGGCTACGGAGAATTCGCCGAGGAAATCGACATGCTGATCCAGGTCCCCCGCGGCAATCTGCTTGGTCTGCCAGGTCAGATGCCGGAGGTTCGCATGCATTTGCTTGAAGGGATCGATCAAGGGGTTGCGCGGAGGAGTATCCATTTCAAGTTTCCCCTGGCAAAGGGCGGAGACGAAATTCTGCGCCTCCGCCAACAAAGCGGCGAGTCGTGCAATCGAATCCTCAAGGGTCTGGAAATCGGGCGCCTCCGCGGAGATCGGGCGAACCGGTGAGAAATCACCCCGCAACAGCCGCGACAGATGTTCGTTCATTTCCCTGAAGATGAGAGCTTCACGTTTGTTCATATGTCACTTTTCCGGATGGGGTTAGCTTCAAAGCCGAGTCAGGCTTCTCAATATCGGAATAGGTAAGCGGTATTCAGACCGTTAAGGTGGCGCCTTGGTTAGACTCACTTTTTGCAGCTGTTTGCCCACCATTTTTTAATTATATCGTAACTTATGGAAAAACCCACTACGGTCCCCTTCATCCCTATCGGTTTCCTGTAATATTGTGCAAATAGCTGCCCCATCTGGAAGAAGATGCGCCTAATGTGGAAGGTGGTCACGGAACAGATCATCTCGATGAAGTCGGCAAGCCTCACGAGGGTGGGACAACCTGATGGGACATTCTTAACAAATTGCCTAACCTCTTTATTCCGACTACCTTTTTGAGGTTTACGGGCTTGCGGCTGCACCTTTAATGAAATCGGCGAAAGCCTTATCCAGATGTTTTATGTGCTGAATCAACCATCTGATGAGCAGGCGTTTCATCTCCATAATCTCGGCCATATCCGGCTCTTTCCCGCCAACCTTGCGCTTGAGTTCCGCGACCTCATCTAGAAACATTTTATGGTTTTCCTGTTGGATGGAAAGGTCGGGATATTCAGACTTCAGCATGGCCTTTTCCTCATCGCAAAAATGATCACGGGTATAATCCTTAAGAAAGTCCATCAGGTTTATGATCTCATCCTTGGCACAGCCTGTATCGCAGGCCGTTGAGAACGCCGCGAACCTGGCGAATATTCCCTTGTGCTGGGCATCAATATGCTCAATTCCCGTTGCCAGCTCTTCCTGCCATGCGATCGCCATTTGTATCCCTCCATTCTCCTGGAAAAAGAAACTCTTGTTGTCTTATAGGTAGTTTCCATCCGGAAACGGTTCTTTTCCGCCCTGGCGGCGTCAATCTTCGGGCTTGCTTGTGCGGCGTACCGATGTACGCCTCCGCGCAACCCCTCGATTTCCTTGCCAGGACGAAAAATCCCTCGTTCCCAAATTGGAAACTAACAGTGTCTCATCCGGAATTTCCGGATGGACACTAGATATGAGTAGATGAGGATTAGGGAGGACGGGGAATGACCGTTTCTCTGCATTTCCAGATGCCTTATGTCATTATACAGTTTTTCATGGATTTTGCTTAGCCAATTTTCCGGACCTTTTTCCTTGCCCGGCCGGTCGGTTCCTGCTATAAATTCGCCATGAATCAGAAACCGCAGGTCTCTCTCAGGGAGATATTCACAACGTTCATAATTATCGGCACAACCGGCTTCGGCGGCGGTATGGCGATCGTCTCCATGATCGAGCGTTACTGCGTGCAGGAAAAGAAATGGCTCTCTCTGGATGAATTCATGCATGGTTTTGTCTTCGGCCAACTCCTCGGCCCATTTTCCCTCAACACGTCCACCTTTATCGGTTATTACCTGCGCGGTGTCGTCGGCGGTATCACTGCCGCGGTCGGCTTTATTTTCCCTTCGTTCTGCATGATATCCATGCTTTCGTGGCTTTATTTCAGATTTCATGAACTGCCGCAGCTGGAATCGGCCCTGAAAGGGACCAATCCGGTGGTTATCGGCCTTATCCTCGTTGCGGCAGTAGGCATGGCGAAGCCGACGGTAAAGGGGGTGAACGGTTGGGTAACAGCTCTTCTTGCCTTTGCCGGAGCCGCCTTTTTCCAGGCCGGCACCCCGATGATCCTGGTGCTGGGAGCCCTCTGGTCTTTGGCCAGATGCTATTACCAGCGGGAGCACAAGTGATGGCCGGGCTGGTGAAGCTTGCCTGGATCTTTCTGAAAATCGGGCTGATCTTTTTCGGCGGAGGCTATGTTCTTATCCCCCTGCTGCACCGGATCATGGTTGATCAGTACAGGTGGCTCTCACTCCGTGAATTCCTCGACGGGTTGGCCCTGTCGCAGCTCACTCCGGGCCCCCTCGCCATGCTGGCGACCTTCACGGGTTTCCGGGCAGGCGGTTTCTGGGGCGGGTTTATCGCTACGCTGTTTATCTTTCTCCCGTGCACCGCCCTGATGCTGGCCATATCCAGCCATTATGAAAAATTCCGCCGCATGGAGCTTTTCAGGAATGTCCTGGACGGCATCCTTCCCGTGGTGGTTGGGCTGGTCGCCGCCGCCGCCTGGAACCTGGGGACGACCTCACTGGCCGGCGCGCGTGATTTCGTAATCCTCGCAGCCGGCTTTCTCATTCTTCAGTTCACCAGGGTAAGCCCGATGTTCGTCATTCTCGGGGCCGGTGCGATCGGCTTTATCTTCCGCTTCTCCTGACCGGGCGAAAGATGAAGGGTGACCCGGCCGCCGTAGCCAAGCTACTTTCCGGCCGACGTAGCCAAGGCTACTTTGGCGGAGTTTGCTGGCGGAGGAGGCAGGGTGAAGGGTGAAGGCTGCATTAGGGCTTCCACGCATCTTTTTCAACAACAGGAATGCAATTTTGATTATCTCCATTATTGCCGCCATGGCGGAAAACCGGGTTATCGGCCGGGGCGGGGCCATCCCGTGGGATATCCCCGCTGACCGGCGGCGTTTCAGGGAACTGACCATGGGACATCCGATCATCATGGGGCGGAAGACATACGAGTCGATCGGCCGGCAATTGCCGGGGCGCATGAACATTATCCTCACCCGGAAGCAGGAGTTCCAGGCAAATGGGTGCTGCGTGGCGCAGACTCTTGATGATGCTCTCCTGGCTTGTACCGGCGTTGATGAGGTCTTCATCTGCGGCGGTGAGGAACTTTACCGGCTGGCGCTTCCCCTGGCGGAGAGGATCTACCTGACCGTTGTCCATGGGGAATGTGGCGGAGATGCATTTTTCCCGCCGATTCCGGCGGATTTCGCGGAAACGGAACGGCTGGAGCCCGCGGACGAGGCCCGTTGTACCTTCATCCAATATCAGCGCCGAATTGATTGATCTTAAACTATCGACCGCTCCTTTGAACCCGTGCAATTCGCAAAATCCGTTGATATGATAATGACTATTCCTCGTTGCGAAGCTGAGCGGTTTGATGTAAAATTTCATTAGGAGGCAGGCTAATTGTGATTACAGGAAAGAATTCTATTCGTTCCTGCCGAAAGGATGAATTACATGTACCATGAAGAGGCCGAACAACTTGTGGCCAAGGGTCAGGAAGCGCTCACCCACGATCATGACTATCTGGCGCTGACCTGCTTCGAACAGGCCATCCGCCTGGAATGGACCCCCCTGACCTGTTCCAGCCTGGCCTATTGCATCGCCAAGGTGCGGGGAAATTACCGCGAGGCTACTCTTCTTGCCCGCAAAGCGCTCGACCATGAACCCGAGAATGCGATCCATTACTGTAATCTCGGCAGGATACTCCTGCTTGCGGGTGATAACGAGCTCGGGGTTAAAATGTTGCGCCAGGGAATGAAGTACGGTGAGCAAATCTCGATCATCCGTGAACTGGAAAAGCACGGCATCCGGAAACCCCCGATTTTCAAAAAGCTGGCTAGGAGCCACCCCCTCAACAAGTATCTCGGCCTTTTACTCGTGCGGTTCGGGTTAAGGTGATAAAAGGCGTCCGGTTATAAGCGGAGGCCTTTTATTATCCCCTTTGGGCGTGCGTCACGATGGAAAAGCGGGATTGACTGTACCCGCCTCTAGTGCTACCCTGCCATCATGCAGACCTGCCGTTGTGACGCAGTAGTGCTCGGGACGATGGATTATCGCGAAGCCGACAAGATCGTGACGCTTTTTACCCTGGAGCACGGAAAGCTTAAGGGAATAGCCCGTGGAGCGAAAAGGAGCGTCAGGCGTTTTGGCGGCGCACTGGAACTGTTCGCCCACCTGCATATTGAACTCGGTTTACAGGAAGGACTTTGCCGGATCCATACGGCGGATATAGTGACCGTTTTCCCCCGGATCCGCGAAGATCTGCTAAAGATCGGCCTTGCCGGTTACGCCTGCGAGCTGACCGATGCCCTGCTGCCGGAAGGTCTGTGCAACCCCCGCCTGTTCCGGCTCCTTACCGCCTGTCTGGAGCATTTGGACAGGTCCCCAGCTGCCCCCTCTGACCGGCGATTTTTCGAGCTTAACTTCCTGAACGTGCTCGGCTATCGCCCTTTGTTGGAGCATTGCGCGGTCTGCGCTGGAGAACTGACCGGAGGCGCATGGCTCAGTCATTCCACAGCCGCCTGCGGCCTTTTGTGCGGACGATGCGGCAGGGGGGGGAGCGCGGTTTCCATGGCGACCGTGATTCTTCTCAGGCAGGCCTTGCTTACAGGACGTTTTGGCGTGATTAGTTTCTCTCCGGACGAACTCGACGAGGCGGGGAGGTTCCTCGATTGTGCCATCGCGGCCCTTCTCCAGCGTCCGCTGAAAGCGCTCTCCTTTTTGCGGGAGATGAGTGAATAGGCGTTGCCGACTTCTTCACCAAAATGTATTGACCGGGAGAGCAAGGCGGGGTATTATTTCAGGTTCCAAATTCTGAACATTTTGGCATTAGGGTAATTTGGTGTTTATCTGGAATTCTGGATTTTGGAGATTTCTTTTACAGTAAGGCGCGCATGTCACTGACGGATACAAGAAAATTACCTCCCCAGAGTATCGAAGCGGAGATGTCGATACTCGGCGGCATACTGCTGGATAACGAGGCGATCAACCGGACGCTGGAAATGCTTACCCCCGAAGATCTTTACCGGGAGAACCACCGCAAGATATTCCGGGCGATGATCGAACTCAACGAACGGAATGAGCCGTGCGATCTCGTCACCCTGACCTCAATCCTCAAAAAGAAGGATGAACTGGAAGAGGTGGGAGGGGGCGCATATCTCGCCACCCTGGTCGATTACGTGCCGACTGCCGCGAACATCGCCTATTACTGCAAGATAGTCAAGGAAAAGGGGCTTACCCGCAGGTTGATCAGCGCCGCCACCGACATCGTCACCCGCGGCTACGATGACCAGATGGAGGTGGAAGAGCTCCTCGATAACGCCCAGAAAGTGATCTTCGAGATTTCCGAAAACAAGCTCCGCCCGGCCTTTTTCCCGGTCAGCGTCGTCTTAAGAGATACCATCAAGAATATCGAACTCCTCTATGAGAGAAAAGAGCATGTTACCGGCGTGCCGACCGGCTTCACCGACCTGGACGACAAGACCGCCGGTTTCCAGCGCGGCGACCTGATCATCATTGCCGGCCGCCCTTCCATGGGAAAGACCGCCTTTGCCCTCAATATCGCCCAGTATGCGGCCTTGCACAGCGATCAGAAAGTCCCGGTCGCCATCTTCTCCCTGGAGATGAGCAAGGAACAGCTCGTGACCCGGCTCCTCTGTTCCGAAGCGCGGATAGATGCGAGCAGACTGCGCACAGGTCACCTGATTGACAACGACTGGGAAAAGCTTGCCCGTGGCGCAGGCAAGCTTCATGAGGCAAAAATCTTCATCGATGATTCCCCGTCCATTTCGGTTCTGGAGATGCGCGCCAAATGCCGTCGCCTTAAAGCGGAGCACAACGTGGGGATGATCATAGTTGACTATCTTCAGTTGATGCGCGGCGGTTCCAATCCCGAATCACGTCAGCAGGAGATCTCCGAAATATCCCGTTCCCTCAAGGCCCTGGCCAAGGAGCTGGAAGTGCCGGTAGTGGCCCTTTCCCAACTGAACCGCGGGCTGGAGAGCCGTACCGACAAACGCCCGATGATGAGCGATCTGCGCGAATCAGGGGCCATTGAGCAGGATGCGGACCTGATCATGTTCGTCTACCGTGAGGCGGTCTACTGTGAAAAGTGCAAGAACCGGGACTTAAACTGTGACGAGAACCATGAACGGAATGCCGAGATCAACATCGGCAAGCAGCGCAATGGTCCGATCGGTTCAATAAACCTGACATTTCTGGGTGAACATACAAG
>JBGPID010000140.1:0-7589 GCA_041484725.1 Geobacteraceae bacterium
AACAGGGCCTCGGCGTTGCGGCGCTGGTGATCATCCACCGCATAGGGATAGGGGATGAAAATACAGGGCTTGCCGCATGCAGTCACTTCGGCCACGGTGGTTGCCCCCGCCCGGCAGACGATAAGGTCGGCAACGCCATAGGCAGCAGCCATATTGTCGATGAAAGGAATCGCCTCCGCCCTGAACCCCATCCGTCCATAACCTTCCCGTACCTCCGCAAGGTCGTTTTCCCCGGTCTGGTGGGTGATGACCAGCCTTTCCCGGTACCGGGAAAGGAGAGGGAGTGCCGCAACAAGTGCCTGGTTGATGCTGTGCGCCCCGGCGCTGCCGCCGAACACCAGCAGGCGGAAGGGGTCATGCTGCGTGCTGCGCACTGCATGCTGCGCCTCATTGTTTTCCTGAGCAAATGCAGCCAGGATCTCCTTTCTGATCGGATTACCGGTCAAAAGGGTCTTCTCCCCGGGGAAAAACCGCTCCGACTCTTCGAGGGAAACGAATACCTCCTCGCTAAAGCGGGCGAGGAACTTGTTGGTAAAGCCCGGAATGGCGTTCTGTTCATGGATGAAACGCCTGATCCGCATCCCGCCGGCAGCCAGCACAACCGGTCCGGAAGCGTATCCGCCAACCCCGAGCACCCGGTCAGGCCGGAATTCCTTCAATATCTGCCGGGCCTGGGCATAGCCGTAGAGCAACATAGCCAACCCCTTGATCTGAGAAAAACCGCTCTTACCCCGGATCCCTGTTGCCGAGATAATCGCGAGCCGGAAGCCGAGCCGGGGGAGTATCCTCGCTTCGATGCCATGTTCAGTGCCGACAAACAGCGCCTCGTTTTTTTTATCCCGGGCCAGGAATTCCTCGGCCACCGCTATGCCGGGGAAAAGGTGCCCGCCAGTGCCGCCGCCGGCAACAACGAGCTTCACTGTGTCCCCCGCATCCGGCTGGAAACATTCAGCAGCACCCCGACGCTAAACAGGGTGATGATCAGTGAACTTCCGCCATAGCTTATGAACGGCAGTGCCAGTCCCTTGGTGGGGAGAAGCCCCGTAACCACCCCCATGTTGACGAACCCCTCGACCCCCAACAGCATGGCGATACCGAAGGCGAGAAACCTGCCGAAGTCGTCTTCCGCCTGGAGCGCCACCCGGATACTCCGTTGCACCAGGAGAAAGAACATGGCAGCAATTACGATAACGCCGATGAAACCAAGCTCCTCACCCACCACCGACAGGATAAAATCGGTGTGCGCCTCCGGCAGGTAAAAGAGCTTCTGTTTTCCCTCCCCCAGTCCCTGGCCGAAGACACCGCCGGTGCCGAAGGCAAGCCATGACTGAATGATCTGGAACCCACTGTTGGTCGGGTCCTGCCAGGGGTTTAAGAATACCTTTATCCGTGCGAGCCGGTACGCCTTGGTAAGAATCGCGTAATAGATGAAAGGAACCGCCATGACGAACATTCCCAGTATATAGCGCGGCCGCGCACCGGCAACGAAGAGCATCGCCAGGGCAACCACGCCGAGCGTCAGAGACGCCCCCAGGTCGTGCTGCATGAGGAGGATCGCGATGAGCAGAGCGAGGACGACCATATAGGGGAGAAACCCCGTGAAGAAGGACTTCAGCTTCTCCTGCTTCTTGTCGAGTGAATAGGCCATGTAGATTATGAGCGCAATCTTGGCCAGCTCCGAAGGCTGGAAACTGAAACCGGGCAAGCGGAGCCAGCGCGATGCGCCTTTGGCCGTCCCTCCGACCCCCGGCACGAAGACCAGCACGAGGAGAACGAGACAGCCAAGCAAAAGCGGAACGGCAAGGCGCCGCCACTGCTGGTAATCTATCCGCATGGTAAAGGCCATCAGCCCGAATCCCAAGAGGGCGAAAACCCCCTGGCGCTTCAGGAAATAGAAGCCGTCGTTGAACTTTTTGGCGGCCATCACCGAAGATGCGGAATAAACCATGACAACGCCGAAGCAGGTGAGCGCCACCGCCATGAGAAGGATTATCAGGTCGTATCCTTCAACTCTCTTCACTGCTTCCCTCCATCCTCAATGGCCCTGGCCAGGGAGGCAAACCGCTCACCGCGCTCTTCGTAATTCCTGAACATGTCGAAGCTGGAACAGGCCGGAGAGAAGAGGACCACCCCGCCCGGAGCGGTCAGCCTGTGGGCAAGTTCCACCGCCTCGTCGAGAGTCCCGGCCGCACGGGTATCGGTCAGGTGACCGAGTGCCTTGCCTATTATCTCCTTTGCCTCACCGATCAGGATCATATGCTCGACCCGCTCCTTTACCAGTGGCGCCAATGGGGCATAATCACCCCCCTTGTCCTTCCCCCCGGCAATCAGCGTCACGCCGCCGGCGAAGCTTTCCAGGGATTTCACCACGCTGCCGACGTTTGTCCCCTTGCTGTCGTTGTACCAGGGGATGCCGTTTATCGTGGCCACCAGTTCCATGCGGTGCGGCAGGCCGGGGAATGCCGCCACGGCCGTCTGGGCCCGGGCGGCGTCGCACCCGAGGAGGAGGGTTGCGGCCAGAGCCGCCATGATGTTGTCGAGATTGTGCACCCCTTTCAGCCGGTAGCCGGCCACGGGAAATTGCTCTTCCCGGCCGTCCCAGCGAAAGGTGATGATGCCGTCACGATGGAATATCCCCTGGGACTGCTCCTTCTGCCGGCTCATGGGCACCACCCGGGCCCGGAGTTTGCCGGCATATCCCGCTACCAGCGGGTCGTCCATGTTAAGCACCGCGAAGTCCGCCGCGGTCTGGTTCTCGAAGATCCTTGCCTTGGCATCCATGTAATCCCTGAAAGTGGCATAGCGGTCCAGGTGGTCCTCCGTGATGTTGAGGAGCACGGAAACATGGGGGTGGAATTGCTCGATACCCTCGAGCTGGAACGAGCTCAGCTCCACTACCACCCGTTCCACCTCCGCTGCGGAGGTGACCAGATCGATCAGCGCATTGCCGATATTGCCGCCGACAAAGGTCGTAAAGCCGCACTCCCGGAAAATCTCACCGGTCAGAGTGGTTGTCGTGGTCTTGCCATTGGTGCCGGTAATGGCGACCAGAGTTGCATCGATGAAGCGGCTTGCCAGCTCGATCTCGCTGATCACCTGACGCTTCCGGGCGCGCGCCAGCTTAAGCGGCTCGATTTCCATGGGCACGCCGGGGCTCACCACGATCAGGTCCGCATTGAGGAAGCTTTCCTTGTCGTGCCGTCCGAGCTCGTAGTTGATCGCCAGGCCCGCAAGCCTTTCCAGATGCGGGGCAAGCGCCGCCTCGTCCTTTATGTCGGTGACCGTGACCATTGCCCCCCGCTCCGCAAGGAAACGGGCCACCGCCACCCCGGTGCGGGCGAGACCGACTACGACTATATTCTTTCCCTTCAATTCCATGGAGATCCTGCGTGCTGCACTGTTTTACCTTAGTTTCAACGTTGAAATCGCCACCAGCGCGAGAATGATCGTTATGATCCAGAAGCGGACGATGATCTTCGGCTCCTCGACCCCCTTCAGCTCGAAGTGGTGGTGGATGGGGGCCATGCGGAAGATCCGCTTGCCGCGGTATTTATAGGAGCCGACCTGGAAGATGACCGACAGCGCCTCGATGACGAAAATACCGCCGACGATCACCAGCAGGATCTCCTGCTTGGTGATTACCGCCACGGCGCCGAGCGCACCGCCTAAGGGAAGCGATCCCACGTCCCCCATGAATACCTCGGCCGGATACGAATTGTACCAGAGAAAACCGAGGCCTGCGCCGACCATGGCGCCGCACAGCACGGCCAGCTCGCCGCTGCCGGGGACGTAAGGGATCTGCAGGTAGCTGGAGAGCTTGGCATTACCCACGAGATAGGTAAAGAGCATGTAGGTGGCGGCGTTGATCACCACCGGCCCGATTGCCAGCCCATCCAGCCCGTCGGTCAGGTTTACCGCGTTGCTTGCGCCGACGATTACCAGGGTGACAAAGGGGATGAAAAATATCCAGAGATCTGGATGGAGCTTTTTAAAGAGCGGGAAATAGAGCTCCGTGGAAAAACCGGGACGCAAGTAGAGAAAAGCCGCCACAATAACACCCAACAGCACCTGCCAGAGCATCTTCTGTCGGGGGGAGAGGCCGCGCGGGTTCTTCTCCACCACCTTTTTATAATCGTCAACAAATCCGACAAGGCCATAGCCGACAATGATGAAGAGGGTCAACCAGATATAGATATTGGTCAGGTCTGCCCACAACAGGGTCGGGATGACGATGGTCGCCAGGATCAGCACCCCCCCCATGGTCGGCGTGCCCTGTTTTTTCAGATGCGACTCGGGGCCGTCGGTCCTGATCACCTGCCGCGCCTGCAGCGCCTCCAGCCGGCGGATAACCCACGGGCCGATGATAAAGGAGACGACGAGAGCGGTAATCATGGCGTAGATCGTCCGGAATGTCAGATACTTGAAGACATTGAACAACTTGATGCTGGACGCCAGTGGATAGAAAAGATGATACAGCATCAGGCTACCGCCCCTTTCACGCGACTGCCGGCGAATGCCCGGCGGATCCCTTCCGCAATAGTCTCCATGGCCATACTGCGCGACCCCTTCACAAGGATAAAGTCCCCCACGTTCAGGGTCATCCGCAGATCGGCAAGGATTTCTTCATGACTGGCGGCCACAATCACCGCGCTTTTGGGGAGTCCCCCTTCTCTCGCGCCATCAGCCACCGATTCCGCCAACTCTCCCATGGCATACAAACGCTCCACGCAAGAAGCGGCCAGCTTCCCCACTTCCCGATGGGCCTCCTCCGCCCCCACCCCAAGTTCCAGCATGTCTCCCAGCACCGCAAGGGCGCGGCACTCCTCGCGGATGTCGCGCAACGTCACAAGGGCCGCCCGCATCGACGCAGGATTTGCGTTATAACTGTCATCGATGAGGACGATGCCGTCCAGCTCTTCCAGCTTGAAACGTTTGTCATACGGGGTGAATATTTCCAGGCCGGTGCGGATGGCATCTGGCGCTACGCCCAGGGCCACAGCCGCTGCGGCAGCCGCCAGGGCATTGGCGACATTGTGCAGGCCCAGGGCGCCCAGACGGACCGGCAGATCTTCTCCCGGAAGAGAGAGGGTAAATGTCTGCCCGCTCCGGCCCCGGTTATCTATATCGCAGGCCCTCACCTCGGCCCCGTGCAGGCCGAAGGAAAGCCGTCTCACCCCGGCCGGAGAGGGGATAAGACTTATGAGCGGATCGTCGGCGTTATACACGGCATAGCCGCCGGCCGGAAGCCTCAGGAAAAGCTCCCCCTTGGCCCGGGCAACGGCCTCCACGCTCCCCATGCTCTCCAGGTGGGCGGGTAAGGCGTTGGTGATTACCCCTACCAGCGGTCCGGCCATCTCGGCGAGCCGGTCGATCTCTCCCGGCTCACTCATCCCCATCTCCAGCACTGCCCAGTGATGCCCGCTGTTCAACTGCAGCAGCATCTGCGGCACCCCGACCAGGTTGTTCAAGTTACCGGCGGTTTTAAGGCCTGTACCGGTTAAGGCGAGAATCGCGGCGAGCATCTCCTTGACGGTGGTCTTGCCGTTGCTCCCGGTGACGCCGATAACGGGGATGTCAAAACGCCGGCGATGATACGCGGCCAAGTCACCGAAGCCGCGCAGGGTGTCTTTCACCACCACGACCGTCGCACCGGCGGGAACGGTATTGGCGGCAAACCATCCTGATTCGGCAAGGAACACCGCAACTCCCGCAGCTGCCGCCGCCGCGATAAATTCATGACCGTCGAAATGGCCCCCCCTGAGCGCGACGAACAGCTCACCTCTCCTGATCCTACGGGAATCGGTGGAGACACCGGAGACGACACCCGCAGCATTGCCGAAAAGTGTGCCGCCGGTCGCCAGGGCTATTTCCTCAAAGGTGAACATAGTGACTCAGACCCTGCTTTCTCAATCTACTCGAAAAAATGCGAAAATAAGATTCCGTCCCTTCACCCATCAGTCATCACACCCATTCATGCGGGCCATGACAAGGAGATTTGCCACTACTGCGCCAACAGCCATTAAAAGAGCAAGCATGAGCATATGACCTCTCCTGAAACCCAAAGTCCGTTCAAAGTTCAACGTTAAGACCTTGAACCTTTACCCGGCTATCCTTTCACTCTTCACTCTTCACCCTTAACCCTTCAGAGCTGCCCTGGCCTCTTCCCGGTCGTCGAAGTGAAACTTTTCCGTCCCGAATATCTGGTATACTTCGTGCCCCTTCCCCGCCAGGAGAACAATATCGCCCGGCCCGGCCAGCCGGACCGCCAGTCGGATCGCCTGGCGACGGGATTCGACCAGGACAAAGCCCTTTTCCGCAAAGCCGCCGGAAAGTTCCTCCACGCCGTATTCCCTTGTCCCGAGCGGCTGGATGCCGCTTTTGATCTCCGCCATGATTACCGAGGGCCGTTCCGTGCGCGGGTTGTCGGACGTAATGACGGCCAGGTCGCTGAATCTGCCGGCCACTTCGCCCATCACCGGCCGCTTCCCCCGGTCCCGGTCGCCGCCGCAGCCGAAGAGGGTGATGATCCGTCCCGTTTTAAGCTCCTGCAAGGTACGGAGGACGTTCTCCAGGGCATCGCCGGTATGCGCGTAATCGACAAAAAGCGCTATTTCCCTGTTGTTGTCCACCATCTCCAGCCGGCCGGGCACTTTCTTGTGGTTTTCAATTCCGCGGCAGATCATCGCCAGCGGCAGCCCGAGGGCAACCCCGGCAGCCGTGGCGGCCAGAATGTTGTAGAGGTTGAAGCGCCCCGGCAGGCGCGAACGGAACGGCGCCTCCCCTGCTGGGGTCACCAGCAGACCGGTAATGCCGGAGACGGAAAACTGCGCGTCCCTTGCGCTCACCTGGCTGTCGGCGCCCAGGCCGTAACTGATCACCGGGGAGACCGCACCTGAGGCTATCCGGGGCCCGTACGGGTCATCCATGTTGACCGCCGCCAGGCGTTGCGGCTTGACCGAGTCCGCTGCCAGATGCTCGGAAAAGAGCCGCATCTTGCTGGCCAGATACGCATCCATATCCCCGTGATAATCGAGATGGTCGCGGGTCAGATTGGTGAAGACGCCGACATCGAACCGGCAGCCGTCCACCCTGTGCTGTTCCAGGGCATGGGAAGAGACCTCCATGACCACTCCTCGCGCCCCCCTATCGGCCATTTCCCGAAGGCACTTCTGCAGGTCGATCGATTCGGGGGTGGTGTGGGGAGCGGGTAAAACCCAATCCCGGAAGCGGTAGCTGATTGTACCGAGGAGAGCGGCAGGGATTCCGGCCTCTTCGAGAATCGCTTCGATGATATAGCTGGTCGTAGTCTTACCGTTGGTTCCGGTAATGCCGATGAGAGAAAGTCCATCGGTCGGGTTGCCGTAAAAACGGGCCGCCATCACAGACATGGCCCGGCGGGCATCCGCCACCTTTGCATAGGGGATCCCGGCCGGCACGGTAGCAGCATTTTCCGCCACCACGGCCGCTGCACCGTTTCTTACTGCCATCTCGATGAAACGGTGGCCATCGGCCGCGCTTCCCCTTAATGCGAAAAAGAGACCCCCGGACTGCACCTGACGCGAGTCATAGTAGAGTTCCTGGATCTCTAT
>JBGPID010000141.1:0-7555 GCA_041484725.1 Geobacteraceae bacterium
CCCCTTTACGGCGTCACCATTACCATACTGGCGGTGGCGGCCCGCAAGGTAAAGAAAACCCTTCGTTCCCGGCATGTGCCGCTCCTTGCTCTGGGCGCGGCCTTTTCCTTCGTGATCATGATGTTCAACGTTCCCGTCCCGGGAGGGACGAGCGGCCATGCCGTAGGCGCGGTCATAGTCGCCATTCTGCTCGGTCCATGGGCCGCCTGCGTGGCGGTTTCCATTGCGATCATCATCCAGGCGTTTCTCTTCGGTGACGGAGGGCTGACCGCCATCGGCGCCAACTGCTTCAACATGGCCATAGTTATGCCTTTCGTGGGGTACTACAGCTACAAGATCATCGCCGGCAACTCATCCCTCACCTCCGCCAGGCGCTGCATTGCCGGGGCAGTGGCCGGTTATCTCGCCCTGAACGTGGCGGCGTTTTATACCGCAATCCAGTTCGGCATCCAGCCGCTGTTGGCGACCGGCGCCGACGGGCATCCGCTCTATGCGCCGTACCCCCTTGCCGTTGCCATTCCGGCCATGACCCTGGGGCATCTTCTGGTGTTCGGCTTCGTGGAAGCGCTGGTCACCGCCCTGGTCATCAGCTATGTCCAGAAAAGGGACCCGGAACTGCTGTTGCTGCACCTGGGAAACAGCGTGGAAATGGAAGGGACCATCAGGAAGCTGTGGCTGGGGCTCGCCATGCTGGCCATCCTTTCCCCCATTGGGATCATTCTCCCCGCTGCCTTCAAGTCGAAGGACGCCTGGGGGGAATGGGACGCGGCCTCTCTGCAAAGGATGCTGGGGTACGTCCCCTCAGGGATGCGGAAGATAGCGGGTCTTTGGCAGTCGCCTTTTCCGGATTATACGGTTGGAGGAGGAGAGGGTTCAGGAATTATCCTGCAGAGTCTGGCCTACATCGGCTCGGCGCTTATCGGGATTGCCGCGATTTTTCTTTTCACACGCCTCTGGAGCAGGTATTTCGCAGAGAAGGAGCCCAAATGATACCCGCCTGGCTTATGCAGGCAAACCCGGAGCGCCAGCCCCATGCCGATGCCGGCCAGGGAGGAAGCAAAAGCTTTCTGGAAAAGACCATTCATGGGAGCGCCTCATTTCTCGAGGAAACGGTGCTCACAGACTTCTATGCAGGACGAGCGGGACTTCTCCAGCGTTTGGAGCCCCGCTGCAAGTTGATTATCATCCTCATCCTGATCGCCGGCGTAAGCCTGTTCAGGTCCCCGTTACTCGTGTGGGGGGTCTACCTCCTTACCCTCATCTTTGCCGCGGCTTCCCGCATCGAGATCCCGTTTTTTCTCAAGAGGGTCTGGCTGTTCGTTCCCATTTTTGCGATGCTCATCATTCTGCCGGCGCTCTTTAACGTGGTCACCCCCGGCGCTCCCCTGTGGGTCGTGGTCAGACTTCACGCCTCCCACACCTTCGGTCCTTACCATATTCCGGCCGAGATCGCCGTGACCCAGGAGGGGGTGCGCAGCGCCTTCCTCTTTGTCGGGAGAGTGGCGGCATCCGTGGCCCTGGCTGTGCTCCTTACCCTTACGACCTCCTGGCATCGCCTGTTCATGGCGCTGCGCGGTCTGAAAGTCCCGGCACTTTTCGTTCTGACCGTGGCCATGGCCTACCGCTACATCTTTCTGCTCGTGGGAATCGTCACCGACATGCACATGGCGAGAAAAAGCAGGACTATCCGTTATCTGTCAACCGGAGGAGAACAGCGCTGGGTGGCCGGACGGATCGGTTACCTGTTCAGGAAATCGTTTCAGATGAGCCAGGACGTTCACGACGCCATGCTCTCCCGGGGGTTCACCGGCGAGTTTGCATCCCTCGCCCTCCCCAAACCAGGGTCATTCGACTACTTATGCTGCGCGCTGACGCTTCTGCTCTGCTGTGTGCTGCTCTCTGTTGATCACCGCATCGCCACCTGGTAAAAGGTTCTTTATCATGCCATTATTTCGCTTGACCGATGTTAAGTACAGCTATCTGAAGAGATTCCCCGCCCTTGACGGTGTTGACCTGGAAATTCGCGCCGGAGAATCTGTGGTGTTTCTCGGGGCAAACGGCTGCGGCAAATCGACCATGCTCAAGATTCTTAACGGCCTGATCTTCCCGGCCAGCGGGGAAATCCGCGCTTTCGGCGAGGTTCTCGACGAACCGTTGCTGGAAAAGAACGCATTCCGGCGCTTCTTCCGCAGCCGCGTCGGTTTTATCTTCCAGCACTCGGACATCCAGCTCTTCTGCCCGACCGTCTTCGAGGAGCTGGCATTCGGCCCGTTGCAGCTCGACATGCCTGAACCCGAGGTAAGAAACCGGGTGGAAGAACTCCTGCAAATGCTCGGCATCGAGCACCTGTCCGACCGCTCACCTTTGCATCTGTCGGGCGGAGAGAAAAAAAGGGTGGCCATTGCCTCCGTGCTGGCCATGAACCCGGAGGTGCTCCTTCTCGACGAGCCGACCAACGGACTCGACCCCCGCACCCAGCGCTGGCTCGTTGATCTCGTCACCGAGCTTTCCAGGGCAGGGAAGACCATCATAACCGCCACCCACGACCTCGCCATGGTGGATGAAATAGCGACGCGGGTCGTCGTCATCTCCGAGGAGCACCGCATCGCCGCCGAGGGGGAGCCTCAAGTCATCCTCGCCGATCTCGATCTCCTGCTGCGGGCAAATCTCATCAGCGAGCGCCCTTACGCCCATGCCCACCTCCACTACCCCTGGCATCGGCACGAACATTCCCATGGCAAAACCCCCGCCTTTCACGACCATCCGCACAGCGTACTCAAAAATGGTCAATGACCTTTGACCATGACAATTTTATTTACTTAAGAGATCAGCTCGGGATAAATTGTGTTTCCCCCCCTGCGGCATTTCAGGAGGCATCCTTCTCCGGGCATTCCGCCGGGCAACCATCGCACTCCTCCCGGCATGGTTCGATATGGACGAGGATCTGGCTGTCCGGAAGGCTTTCCTCTATCTGGCGGATTATCTCGTGGCTCAGGCGATGGGCCTCGCCCACCGTAAGCCCCTTCGGCACGAGCAGATGCATGTCGATCTGGCGGATATTGCCCGACTTGCGGGTGCGCAGCTTATGGAATTCCAGCACCTTGCCCGGATGACCCTTGAGCACGTCGAGTATGATCTGCTCTTCGGCGTCGGGAAGCCGGACATCAAGGATGGGGAAAAAGGCGTTCCGGGTGAGGTCGTAAGCGGCCTTGATGATAATGAGCGCCACCCCGATGGCGACCAGCGGGTCAAGCAGGTGAATGCCGGTAAGCTTGATGGCTATCAGCCCCGCCAGGACCCCTATCGAGGTGTAGACATCGGTGCGCAGGTGCATGGCATCTGCTTCAAGAGCCACGGAATCGGTCCGCCGGGCCACTTTCAGGAGATGGCGGGAGACGAAATAGTTGGCCATTGCCGACAGGGCCATGACCGCCGCCCCGCTCCCCAGCGCTTCCACCTCCACGGTGCCGCTGATGATCTTCATCGCGGCCTTGATGATGATGTAAACGGCAGCGCCGAATATGAGGAGCGCCTCGATGGTCCCCGCCACATTCTCGATCTTGCCGTGGCCGAAGCGGTGCTCGTCGTCGGCCGGCTTGCCCGATTCCCTGATCGAAAACCAGGCAATAACCGCGGCCATCAGATCGATCCCGGAATGGACCGCTTCGGAAATGACGCTGACCGACTGCATCATAATGCCGACTGCCAGCTTGATGACGATCAGGACGGTGTTCGACAGGATGGAGAGAAGCGCCGCCCTTGATTTTAGCCCCTGATTCATGCCTTATCCCAACGCCTCACGAAAATTTCCCGCGCCATGTTGGTGTCGATGGCGAACTCCGAAAAACCGACCCTGAAGATATAAGAGGGGAAGGTCTGGATAAGGACGATCCGGTTGCCGGGAAGGACTCCCATCGCCATCAGTTTCTGCATTTTCTTGTTGTCCTCGGTTTGAATATAGGCGATCTCCCCTTCTTCGTTCGATTTGAGCTCGGTGAGCGGGACCACCCCCAGGTCTCCCTTCTGTTTCGCCTCGTCGCAACATTCGCCGGGGGGAATATGCTTGCCGTGGGGACAGGTGGCAGGATGGTTGAGCATGGTGCAGATCTTGACGTCCACCCCTTCAGTAAGGAGGTGCTCAAACTGGCACGCCTTGTCATTGCCGGTCTCACCCCGGATGTTGAGGACGTCCATCATGAGCCGCTCGGCCAGCCGGTGGCGGCGGACTGTCTTGCGCGCCTCATCCTTTCCTTCCTGGCGTAAGTATACCCGCCCCTCCTTCACCTCGATGAAGGCGAGCTCGGCAAGTTCCGGATAGGCGGGGTCGTCCGCCATCACCTTGATTTTTTCCAGTTCCGCATATCCATGCCCCTTCTCTTCCACCACAATCCACAACGCTTCAAGGATTTCTTCTGCTTTATCCGACAGTTTCATGCATAAACTCCTTTACTGGAGTTACGAGTTGCGAATTCTTAATATTAAACTCTAAACCCGAAACTTCAAACTATTTTTTCATCAGTTTCTTCAGTTTCTTTACCACGGCCGGCTCAAGAGGGTTTTCGTAGAAGCAGCGGGGGCACCTCACCATATGGCAGCGGCCGGGCATGCCGCACTTGCCGCACCCCCTGATCCCCTCCTCTTCCGGGAACTCGTATCCGCAATATCCGCAAATCATTGTTATGACCTTCGGTGGCTCATAGTTTTAGATCCATTTCTTCAATCCACTAGCCGCTTCATTACAAAATCCCCGTCACGAGGAGGAACTGGTTGAGCCCCCAGCCGCTGCCGTAGGCCAGGAAACTCACGAACAGGCCGATACCTAGCGCCACCTTCATGCCCCGCTCCTTCTTCATGATAAGGAACTGGGCAATGCATGGGACAAAGAGGGTCAGGGTCACGGCGGCAACGGTGAGCTGTCTGGCATTGAGCAGACCCTGGGTCTGCAGGTCATACAGTCCGGCGGCGCCGTAATCGCGACGGAAAAAACCGAAGATGAAGGCCACCGCGGTCTCCCGGGGGAGGCCGATGGAGGCCATCACCGGGCTCATCCATGCCACGAGCTTGGGGAAGAAATGGGTGATCTTGCCGAGCCAGAGAAGAACCGAGGCAATGATGAAGAGCGGCATGATCTCCATGAAATACCACTGCATCCGGGTATAGGTCTTGGTCAGGACATTGGAAAGCTGCGGCAGTCGCATGGGGGGAAGTTCCATGTAAAACATGGGGGTCTCCCCGGGCATCACCCTGGCAGCCAGGAGGCCGATGACGATGAAGATCAGCAGCAGGCAGACAAACCAGACGAGGAGCGCGCCGGGCGCCTTGGAGAGGAGGGCGATGATCACCCCTAGCTGGGCGGAACAGGGGATCGCCAGGGCCAGCAGGAGCGTGGCGATGATCCGCTCCCGCGTAGTTTCCAGGGTGCGGGTCACAATCGTCGCCATGGTGTCGCAGCCGAAACCGAGCACTATCGGGATCACCGCCCGACCGGTAAGGCCGATATACTTGAAAAGCCTGTCCACAAGGAGCGCCAGGCGGGGGAAATAGCCGCTGTCTTCGAGAATCGAGAAAAAGAGGAAGAAGGTCGCCACGATGGGGAGGATAATCCCGACCGCGTAACGGATCCCCAGGGTAATTATCCCGTATTCGCCCACGAACAGCTCCTGGATCACCTCCCAGGGGATGATCCGCTGCACCACGCCGGTAATCCAGGGGTTGAAATACTCTTTGAAACCCTTCGTCTCCAGAAGATCAACAAGGGTCCCTGCGCCGAATTCGCCGACAAACTTGTAGAGTCCATAATAGAGAACCACCAGCAGGAGCGGAACGCCGGTAACAGGCCTTACCGCCCAGCGGGAAAGACGCTCGCCGAATGTCACCCGCCGCTCGGCAGGAATGGTCAGGACCCCGGCCATCAGCCGTGTGACGATCCCCTTCCGCTCCATGGAGAGGTCCAGATGGAACGATTCCCTGCGCGCGAAGATCTTCTCTTTAACGAGTGCGGCGATTGCCCCGTAACCCGCCCCTTCGATCCGCTGCACAAGCCCGGCAACCTCATCGTCGCGCTGCAGGAGAAGAAGCGCCAGCGCCTTGCGGGAAAGGATATAGTCCCCCTTGAGGAGAAAGGCGATCTCCTCGATATCCCTCTCCAGTCCCCTGCTGTAACCGAACACCCCGTGACTGCGCCGGTCGCTGGCGGTTATCGCCTTGCGAATCTCTGTCAGGCCGCGCTTCTTGGCGGTCGCGGCGGCGATCACCGGGATGCCGAGCTTCTCCCGGAGAAGAGGAATATCGATGACAAGCCCCATCCGCTCCGCTTCGTCCATGATGTTGACCACCAGCACCACCGGCAACCCGGCCTCGACCAGCTGCAGGGTCATGGTCAACATCCGCTCCAGGTTGCGCGCGTCAAGCACGTGGAACACCACGTCGGGGGACTCGTTGAGGAGGATCTCCCGCGCCACCCTCTCCTCTTCGGTGATGGGGAGGAGGGTGTACATCCCCGGCGTATCGATGATCTCGTACTGTTCCCCGTCGATGGTCGCACTTCCCCGGGCTACCTCCACGGACGTTCCCGGATAGTTGGAGACGGTGACATAGGCGCCGGTCAGGGCATTGAAGAGGACACTTTTCCCGACGTTCGGGTTTCCCACCAGGGCCACCTTTTTCCCTTTGGCCGGAGCGGCATCGGGCGCATTGTGGCAGGAGGGTTTCTTCCTGAATAACACCATATTACGGCTACCTCTTCCCAGACATATCGTTAATGAAATTCACTTTCATATTTGGCGTAAAAATTTTTGCTCTGCTCAATCTGCCCGGAGATCGGGATTATAAAGCCGCCAGCAGCTGGCAGCTAGCCGTGAGCGGCTGGTTTTCACTTCCGGCATTTTGCGCATATCCCGTACAACTCCAGCTTGTGCGTCTCGATAATGAAACCATAACTGTCGGCCACCTCGGACTGGAGTTTTTCAATGGTCTCGTTCTCGAATTCGATAATGGCCCCGCAGTGGGTGCAGACCAAGTGATCGTGGTGCTCACCCTCGGCCACATGCTCGTAGCGGGTCTGACCGTCGCCGAACTGGATTTCCCGGGCGATCCCCGACTCGGCGAAGAGTTTCAGGGTGCGGTAAACCGTTGCATAGCCGATCCTGGGATGCTTTACCCGCAGTTTCAGGTAGAGATCTTCAATACTCATATGACGGTCCGAGGAGAGGAAGGCATCGAGGATCACGTCCCGCTGTCGGGTCGTCTTGAGTCCCTTGTGGGTGATGAAGTCGTGGAATATTTTCTTCTTGGCCCTTTTCACAAGCACCTCGATAATGAAAGTGATTTTCACTATATGGAACTTTCACTGAGCTGTCAACATTTTTTTACCGAATAGTATTAATCTTCAGCCGGCATCACATTCCCCCCTTTGGTAAGGGGGGACAGGGGGGTTACTGCCTCCTTGTCATTTTTACCGACAAAATCCATTATCTCTTTCCACCACGTTGGGTTTACATGCATGGGCCAATCGTTATGACCTGCTCCCTGCATGGTCCACATTCTCCTGGCTGAG
>JBGPID010000142.1:0-7553 GCA_041484725.1 Geobacteraceae bacterium
ATCCTTTTTGATCTTTTTTTCGGCCTTTTTTTCCTTCGGGGTTTTTGCCGGTTCCTTTTTGGAGGTCTTCTTGCTGTCCTGGCCTTTGCTCATGATGTTGTCTCCTTATCATTGAGGTTTTGCTGCTTATCCATCCCGGAAACGTTTGTCTACATCATACCACTTTATTCCCTGAACATCACCAGTGATTTTCACTTCCGGGATTGAGGAGAAGCATTAATAAAAATGGGGCCAGGCTTCCATTAATGCAATAAGTTAACGTCTTCTGTGTCATGCATCCTTTCCATGCATCCCTGGTTCAGCCTGGCGTCCCCGGTCCAACCGTGGCCCCTGGTGTGTCCACTTCACCATAAAGGGATAGTGCCGGCACTGCTAAGGAAGAACAGCCATGCCCTTGGAGAAGAACTCCCGGAACAAACCGGTCCTCTCCGCGGACGATATCCATCTCCTGGTCGCGTTAACCCGGGCTTGTCCGGCGAGTCGCTTGAGAATTGCGGCGAATGCGTTATGCTTTAATCGGAGAGCAAGAATTTAAACAACAGGAGGAGCGCCGTGGATAAGAAAGAGGAATACAGGGAAAAGCTGGAAGCTCAATTCAAGGAGTGGAAGGCAAAGATAGAATCATTGGAGGCCAGGGGAGCAAAGTTTACTTCGGAGTCAAAAACCGAGTTCATGAGGGAAATCGAGGAACTTCGTCAGAAAAAAGGGATCGTAAGGGAGAAATGGAACGAATTGCAGAGGGTAAGCGGCGACTCCTGGGACAGTATGAAGGAAGGGGTGGAAAAGGCCGCAGCCGAGTTAAAGGGCGCTCTGGAGCGCGTTATTTCCCGCTTCAAATGAGTGAAGACGCCCCATCCGCAATTATTCTCCCCTTAAGCGCTACCACACCAGACCCTTGTGATTGTAAAAACTGACTTCGTATCGGAGTCCGTTTTTACATCCTGTCCCTGTTCTTGAAGGGTAGCGCAAAATCAGGGGGGCGTGATTCCGTAATCCCCGCAGACCCTTGAGAATTCGGCATCCACCGTTGCCGTTGCCGTCACCTCCCTGCCATTGGCGGCCCGGAATGACATGGAGCGGCAATGGAGCATTATCCGAGGCGAGGGAGGGCCGCCGTAAGACTCGTCACCGATGATGGGTAGACCGGAGTGGGAGAGGTGCACCCGGATCTGGTGGGTGCGGCCGGTCATCGGCCGGGCTTCCACGAGTGCCGCCCCGCAGCCGCGGGCCAGGACCCGCAAGATGGTGCGCGCCTCCTTGCCGGGGTGCGCTACCCCGTAACGGAATTTGTTCAGCTTGGCGATCGGGGCATTCACCGTCCACGCCTCTTCCTCCGGATTCCCCTGGATGAGCGCCCAGTAGACCTTCTCCACCTTTCCGGCCTTGAGCATTGCCGAGATATGGGTGGCGGCCATTTTCCCTTTCGGGAAGAACATCACGCCGGAGGTGCCGCGGTCGAGGCGGTGGACCACCCGTGCCGGCTCATTCACCCCCCGGGATCTCAGGTATCTCTCCACGGCATATTCGACCGTACCCTTCAGTTGATAGGGGGTGCGCTGGCTGTTCAACCCTGCCGCCTTGTCCAGGGCGAGATATTCCCGGTCCTCGTAGAGCATGTCGGCCGGAGTATAGTCCAGTTCGATGCAGCGCTCCGGCTCCATTACCCCGAGGAGAATCTCATCCCCGTTGCGGAGCGTGCGGGAGGCGACCCGCACCATGACGCCCGCTACCGTACACCCGCCCCAGTCGATGATCCGGCGGATCTCCCCTTTGGAGAGCCGGGGGAAAAGCGCCTTTGCCCCGTCATCCAGGCGCATGCCGGACTGCTCCGCTCCCACCAGCGCCTTGAGGATCACGGCCTGCTCTCGCCGGCCCGGAAGAGAAGGGCAATGGTCTTGCCGTCGCTGATCCGGCCGTCCCGCGCCATAAGCTTAGCCTCCTCCAGCGGCAGGCGGACGCTCGCGATATCTTCGTACTCTTCCGGCAGGGCCTCAGTCCTCTCCAGGCCGGTGGCGAGGAATAGATGTATCACCTCGTCAAAAACCCCGGGAGAGGGATGAAGCACGCCGAGGGATTCGAGTCTTCGCGCCGCCAGGCCGGTCTCCTCGGCAAGTTCCCGCAATGCGCATCCGGACGGCATTTCGCCGGGCTCGAGGCGCCCCGCCGGCGCCTCGAGCATGAAGGCATCCACTGCCGGCCTGAGCTGGCGGATCAGGGTAACCGTCCCGTCTTCGTGGAGAGGCAGCACCGCCGCGCCTCCGGGATGACGGACGACCTGGTAGGTATGCCACCCTTTCTCCCCGATCCTCACCTCCATCTGCTCGATATCCACCACCAGCCCTTGAAAAAGGATGGCCCGGTTGCGCGTTTCCATAGGGATGTTCTCCATCTCGAATGTTTTTCATAAATACATAGCATTATCCGCCCCCCATGGGAAGAGCAGAATTATGGCAGAGCCGCTTTACAGGGAGGTATTGCGTGCTAAGATTAGGCTAGATAACCATTTAAAAGGAGGAATGTATGTACGGTCAGGAGAGGGTCTATAAGAAGGTGGAAGTGATCGGCATTTCCAAAAACAGTATCGAGGATGCGATCCAGTCGGCGGTCAACACGGCCCACAAGTCCCTGGAGAAGCTGTCATGGTTCGAGGTGGGGGATATCCGCGGTCACGTGGGGGAGGACGGCACTGTTACCGAGTATCAGGTGGACCTGAAGGTCGCCTTCCAGCTCAAGAAAAAATGATTTGACGGACATTTGCCGATTTCCGCTCCATGTTGGCCGACAGGGGATTATAGGTTAGCTTTATTTAACCTGCGAAGATATTTGCATGGAATATTCCCCGCCATTCTGCTATAGTATGGCTTCGGCATAAAAACAACAAGTGAAAGGCGGATAGATGATGGCACAGGCAAAAGAGGGGGACAGGGTAAAGGTCCATTATACGGGGAGGCTTGAGGGGGGCGAGGTTTTCGACTCCTCTGAATGCGCAGAGAGCGAATGTGGCTGTGAATCAGGTCCCCTGGAATTCGTTATCGGCGAGGGAGATGTGATCCCCGGTTTTGAGAAGGCCGTTATCGGAATGAGCCCTGATGAATCGAAGACCTTTACCATCCCGGTCGATGAGGGTTACGGTGAGAGGAATGAAGAGATGGTCGTGGTGGTTGAGCGGAGCAGTGTCCCCCCTGACCTGACCCCGGAAGTGGGGATGCGGGTGGAGGTCACCCAGGAGGACGGCAAGCAATTCCCGGTGGCGATTACCGAGGTAACGGACACACATGTGACCCTTGACGCCAACCATCCCCTGGCGGGGCGGGAACTTACCTTTGATATCCGGTTGGTGGAAATCGGCTGACCCCTCTACATCCATGGATATAGATAAACAAAGGGAGACAGGAAAACTGTCTCCCTTTTTTCTGCAAACAATCAAAATGCAATAATTCCATAATTTCGCAATTCAGACGAATGCGAAAAAAGCTCCAGATGCAAGGCTTGCGAATCTTGAGGAGTGAGGCGTACATCAGGTACGCCGCAGCGACGAGGGATGAGCGTAACGCAGCAGATGGACTTTTTTCGTATTCGTCAGTTCTCGGTCAGGAAGTGCTCCTCGTACATATCCTCCAGCGCCTGCAAATGCCGGCTCTCATCCGCCAGCAGCCGCTCGAAGAGTGTAGCCATGGGCGCCCCGGCGCATCCCTGGGACATCCGTTTATAAAAATCGACGGAGACTTTTTCCAGGTGAATGGCGTAGATCAGCACCTCGCGCGCATCGGAGTCGGGGCGCAACTCCTTCCTGACCAGCACGTAATCCAGGTTCATGGTCGGCACCGGCCGGGTCAGATCTTCCGGATTCGCCATATACCCTTCCACAAGCGCCTTTTCCAGATGGCGCTTATGCTCGAGTTCATCCAGGGCCGCTTCCTTGAGGATCTCCCGGGCGCCCCTGTTCCGCACCTTGCGAATTGCATCCAGGTAATGCCTGAACCCCTCGTCCTCCATCTTCACGGCCAACTCGACCGCTGCTTCAAACGTATAACAGACATTCTGCTCGCTCATGTTTCCTCCTCTTTCATATTTACCTCCACGCACCGGCAGACACTCATAAAACACAGAATTCGCACTCCCTCGGGGAGATCTGGAACACTCCCCTTTCATGGCGTGCACCGTGGCGCAGAGACGCTTGAGAAAATTCAAGATGCCCAGATTCCGTCGCTCTTCCGCGTCAATGGCAAAGAAGCCGGTGTAGTCACCGCTTTTTGCCGGGGTAAAGTCCATGGTGAGCGGTGGAAAGGAAGATGTGCAGGGTTTTGGGCATGTCGGCGATTATAGCCCACTCGCCATGCGCTGGCAATTATTGAATCATGCTGTAAAATGTCTTTTACGACACGGGAGTTTCCAGGGGGGCCGGTATGAAGATATTCTTAAGCGGCGGCACCGGCTTTGTCGGCAGCCATCTTCGCAAGGCCCTGCTGGACAGAGGGCACGGGATCAGGCTCCTGGTGCATAAAAGTGCCGGCAGCTTCGGACAGGGGGTGGAGCAGGTGGAGGGGGACATCACAGTTCCTGCGACGTTTGCCGATGCGGTCCGGGGTTGTGACGCCACCATCAATCTGGTGGGGACCATCCGGGAGTTTCCCGGCCGGGGGATTACCTTCGAAAAGCTGCATCTGGAGGCAACGCGAAATGTGACAGATGCCGCCAAAGCGGCAGGGGTGAAACGTCACCTGCAGATGTCGGCCCTGGGAACGAGGCAGGACGCCACATCCGGATACCATCAGAGCAAGTTCCGGGCCGAAGAGTGCGTGCGTGCCTCCGGGCTCGATTGGACCATCTTCCGTCCTTCCATAATTTTCGGGGAGAAGGATGAGTTCGTCAACAAACTGGCGGGATTTATCAGAAACTTTCCGGCGGTCCCGGTCATTGGCGACGGCGCATATCGTCTCCAACCTATCTCCGTTGTTGACGTAGCCCGTTGCTTCGCCATGTCCCTGGAGATGCCGGAGACCGTGGGCAAAATCTATGAGCTGTGCGGCCCTGACAGGTTCACCTACAACGATCTCCTCGACACCATCGGCCGGGTGCTCGGCAGGCCGAACGTGAAGAAGGTAGCCAATCCCCTCGCGATCATGAAGGTGATAGTCCCCGTTTTCCAGAGGTTCTCCTTTTTCCCGATCACCATGGACCAGCTCCTGATGCTGGTGGAGGAGAACATCTGCGACGGGAAGTGGAGGGAGACGTTCAGCTTCGAGCCGGAGCGATTCGCGGATGGGATCGTCCGTTATCTGCGGCCATAATAACAGGCTCAGGTTCAGAAAAAAGGCCGGTTCAGGTTTTTTTCTCAACCTGAACCTGATCCTGAACCTGCATTTGCTAGAGCATCCCCTGGGCCACGAAGCTTAAGAATGTGCCGTCGCCGATAATGATGTGGTCGAGGACCCTGATCCCCATCAGTTCGCCGGCCTCTTTCAGTCTGCGGGTGATGTCGATGTCTTCGCGGGAAGGTGTCGGATCGCCGGTGGGGTGGTTGTGGACCAGAATGATGGCGGCGGCCGATTCCCGCACCGCCGGGCTGAAGACCTCGCGGGGGTGAACGATGCTCTGGTTCAGAGAACCTTCCGATACCTGCACCTCGCGGATGATCCGGTTCTTGCCGTCCAGAAGGAGCGCCAGAAAATACTCCTTGCGCCGGTCGCGGTAGTTGAAGTGGTAATGCTCGAAGATCTGCTGGGGGGAGGTGTAGCGCTCACTGCTTTCAAGACGCCGGCTTTTCACGCGGTTGGCCAGTTCGAGCGCCGCCTTGAGACATGCCGCCTTGGCCGGCCCGGTCCCCTTGTTCCGGCAGATGTCGGTCAGCGACGCCGCCGCCAGGGCGCGCAGGTCGCCGAACTCCTGCAGAAGCTCCCGGCCGATATCCAGGGCGCTCCGTTTGCTGGCCGCATCGCCGGTGCGCAGGATGAGCGCCAACAGTTCCGCATCGGTCAGCGTCTCGGGACCGCGCTTCAAAAGCTTTTCCCTGGGCCGTTCGTCCTCGGGCCACTCCTTGATCCCACCCGGCATGTGCGCTCCTTTTCTATCTGCTCAGTTAAAGAGATAACCAGGTATATACAGGGGGTAAGAGGGTTCTGGGTCAGCGAGGAGCTTTTAGCTCCTGCGGACCCTGTTCATTCTCAGTTGCTGATTTGAAAAACAGGACAAACCATAGTGTGTCCCTTGGTAGGATTCCCTGGTCTTCCGTCTGCTGAATGAGCCGGAAGATCTTTATTCCCTCATCGATCAGGATTGCATTATCGAAAAGCTTTTGCCACATCTGACGGCTCTCCTGCCAGGATCGGGTGACATATTGACTCCAGGGTTCATTCTTTCTCCTCTCTCCGGGATAAAAACTGCTCCAGCAAACTTCGCATGCCCCATCGGGAGTGCGGAATTGCACTTTCCAGCCATCTGAGGCCAAACCGGCATGCTCCGCCGCGTCGGCGACAGTAAGCAAGTCCTGCTTGCGCCATGCGTATTCATTTCCCCTCTTGTTGGCGGAGGAAAGCAGATCTGTTGGCAGGAACGACTCAGGCCCTTTCATTTGCCAGCCATTGCACGTCCGGAGAATGACCAGACGAAGAGCTCGTCAAACCTGTGAATAATCTCTCTTGGGCATGCATTTATTTCAGCCATTTGTTAATTTCAGGGAGTCAATTTTATTTGTCATGTTCATCAGACTTTAATGACCTGCTTAAGTGTGCGAGTATAACACTTTGTAAACGGAATATCCTTCTTTGCCTGTATCCAAGCTTTCACCTCTAATAATCTGGATGGCGCCGGCCTTATCAATTATGTCATTATAATAATCAAAGGCGGCATTCATTCTCTTAATTGTCTCCTCTTTTGCGGAGCTTATCATATCTGATAAACTGGCTTGTATCTTCTGACCATCTAATATATCCCGATAGTTTATCGCATCATTAAATTCCATATCATCAATATGCAGATGATTATAGAATAGCGGCAGAATATTCTCCAGATTCAGTATCTTCAGTTTATTTAATTGATATACTATCCTGTGAGTAAAGCTGTTTCTAAAGCATTTATTGCCGAATAACTGTTTCTTGTATGCTTTAATCAAATCACCATTGGTGATATTATATTTGACAGCGATTATGTCTAGCATTTCATGTATCAATTTATCATTCACGCTTAGTATGTTATCCAGATAATATCTGTTGTTTATATTATTATCGAGTCTTGTTTCCAGTAATCTGTGATTATATATGGCCTGCTTACTTTTTGATGCATTTTCATCGTAGTAATTGCCGGCCAGAGCATAAATAACAGGATGGAATATTATATCAAACACACAATGTGAAATGTAGCCGATAGACAGGCATAGCAGATTTTCCGATTTATGCTGCCTCGCCCGATCCAACAGATCGAATGTCAACTCATTTGTATTTTCGCCATCTTTGCCATGGAGTTTTTCCGATATTTTAACAATATCCTTGTTGGAAGAATAAAAAAAAGTGTCGGCCATAACGCAGCCAAAGCATAAAACCTCATAATTAGCCTGC
>JBGPID010000143.1:0-7538 GCA_041484725.1 Geobacteraceae bacterium
CGACATCTCGAAGATTGCGGCCTGGTCATCCGGTTTCAGGAAAAACTTACCGACATGATAACCACCGGGGATCGTCTCCGCTCTGTAGTAATAAATGACTGTTCAGAGGAGTTGTGCGACATATTGCTGCTTGCCCCCGGCAACAGTGCCCGTGACACCTATTCCATGCTGGAGCGACGAGGAATCAGGCTGGAACGGAAGCCCTTTGCAGTGGGGGTACGAGTAGAACACTCCCAGGAGTTGATCAACCGTATTCAGTACGGACTTCCCGGGCACCCGCAGCTTCCGGCGGCTGATTATGCGCTCACCTGGAATGACAGCCGGACCGGACGCTCAGCATATTCCTTCTGCATGTGTCCAGGCGGCGTTGTGATAGCCGCGGCTTCGGAACAGGGTGGAGTGGTGACCAACGGCATGAGCGATTACCACCGTAATTCCCCCTTTGCCAACAGCGCCCTGGTAGTTGCCGTTGGCAAAGATGATTTCCCCGGCGATTCACCACTTGCGGGCGTTGAGTTCCAGCGTACCCTGGAAAGAGAGGCATTCATCGCCGGCGGGAGCGATTACCGTGCACCGGCGCAGAACCTCATGGCTTTTCTCGGGGAAAAGGGAACATATCGGATTACATCCACCTACCGGCCGGGGGTTGTGGAAGCCGACCTTTCCCTCGTGTTCCCCGACTATGTGGCAGATACCCTGCGCAAGGGTATCCGCAGCTTCGACCGGAAAATGCGCGGTTTTATCACTGCAGAGGCTACCCTTACCGGTGTTGAGACCAGGACCTCGGCGCCGGTCCGCATCATCAGGGGGGAAGACCTCCAGTCTCCGGTTTTGCGGGGGTTATACCCGGTCGGGGAAGGGGCCGGCTATGCGGGCGGGATCATGAGCTCCGCCCTTGACGGCATCCGGGCGGCGGACGCCATTGCCGGTAGTCTGGTCTAAGTTTTATCAAAAGGAGTTTAATTTGCGAAAAATATTCGTCAAGGAAATCAAGGATCGTGCCCAGGTGGATTCGTCCTTTCTCGTCAAGGAAAAGATCACGGCCATGGCCAAGAACGGCAAACCCTATCTGACCCTGCGTCTCATGGACAAGAGCGGCGAGGTTGATGCGAAGGTTTGGGACAATGTGGATACAATGTCGGCAATCTTTGACAAGGACGATTTCATCAAGGTCCATTCAAAGGCCTCGGTCTATCTCGGGAAAATGCAACTGGTCATATCCGAACTCAAGAAAGTGCCGGAAGAAGAGGTGGTACTGGCCGATTTTCTCCCCGAAAGCGAGCGTGATCTCCGGGAAATGGAAGCAGAGCTTGCCACGCTTGTTGCCACGATCAATGACGTAAACCTGAAAAGGCTTTTGGCCGTTTTTTTCGACGATCCGTCGTTCCTGGCCGTATATCGGAGCGCACCGGCCGCCAAGGGAATGCACCATGTCTATCTGGGTGGCTTGATCGAGCACTCGCTGGCAGTCGCCAAACTGGTCGACCGGATTGTACCGCTTTATGCAGGGCTCAACCGCGATCTGCTGATTGCCGGGGCTCTTTTGCACGATGTGGGGAAGGTCCGGGAGATAACCTATCTCCGTTCCTTTGATTATACTGATGAAGGAAAACTGCTGGGACATATAACTATCGGGGTGGAGATGGTGCGGGAAAAGATTGTGGGCCTGGCGGATTTCCCCCAGTCACTCGCAATGCTGCTGCAGCATATGCTCCTTTCCCATCACGGCCAGTATGAGTTCGGTTCTCCCAAGCTGCCCATGACCCTGGAGGCAACAATACTTAACTATCTGGACGACCTCGATTCCAAGATCAATGGAATCAGGACCCATGTCGGCAAGGAACCGGATAACCATTCCCGCTGGACTACCTACCACCGGTTGTATGACCGGTATTTCTATAAGGGTGATCCCCCTTGCTGTGACGAAGAAGACTCTCCAGCCCCGCTCGAGATCCGGGAGGAGGCCCCCTCCCGGCCACAACCGGAAAGAGAGGAGAAAGAGCGCAAAAGGTTTCACAATAATCCGTTTGAGGATCTGAAGGGGAAAAACCTGGACCTGTTCTAGAGATACAAAATCATGCAAAAATGAGGAGACTATGATTTGTGAAACCTTGGTAGTCGGTCCGCTGGGGGTCAACTGCTTCATACTCGGATGTGAAGAGACAAAAGAGGGCGTTGTGGTCGATCCCGGGGCAGAGCCCGAAAAGGTCAAGGACGCCATTACCAGGCTCGGGTTGCGCATCACCTGCGTCATCAACACCCACGGCCACTTTGACCATGTGGGGGGGAACAGAGAGGTGCTTGAAGAGACCGGCGCGCAGTTCCTGATCCATCAGGAGGATGTTCAATTCCTTTCCCGCGCCACAGATATTGCCGCCAGGTACGGTGTCACCACTGAAAATTCACCCCCTCCGGACCGTCTTCTGGAAGAGGGGATGATTCTTTCGTTCGGCAATTGTCAAATAGAGGTGCTCCATACACCCGGTCATACACCGGGTGGCTGCTGTCTCTATCTGGCCGGGGAAGGGGTGGTCATCACCGGTGACACACTGTTTGCCGACGGGGTAGGGCGGACCGATTTCCCCGGGGGGTCGCACAAAGCATTGATAGAGTCGATCAGGACCAGGCTTCTTACCCTTCCCGACGCCACCCGCGTTTATCCCGGCCATGGTCCTTCCTCGACCATCGGTCATGAACGGCGGCATAATCCGTATATAAACGAATAACAAAAGAAGGTGCGAATATCGAAATACGAAACAATCTCGAATTCGAAATTAAAAACCGTTTTGATGTTTTGAGTTTTCGGATCTTTTAGGTTTTAGATATTCGGATTTCTCTTGATATTCGGATTTCGGATTTGGATTTAAGGGAGGCTTCATGTTACAGGGAATAGTGATCGTTCTCGGTGTCACCGGCGGCATCGCCGCCTACAAGGCGGTGGAGCTTTTGCGCCTGCTGACGAAGGCCGGCGCCGATGTACACGTCATCATGACCAGGGGTGCCATGGAGTTCGTCACCCCCCTTACCTTCCAGACCCTTTCCATGAATCCGGTATCCACCTCCCTGTTCAACCTCTTATCGGAACGAGAGATCGGCCATATAGCTCTGGCCGACCGGGCGGACCTGGTCATCATCGCCCCGGCCACCGCCAACATCGTGGCCAAGCTGGCCAACGGCATTGCCGACGACATGCTCACCACCACGGTCATGGCTACCAGAGCGCCGGTCCTCATCGCCCCGGCCATGAACGTGAACATGTACCAGAGCCCCGCCTACAAGGAGAACGAGGCAAAACTCAAGGGGCGCGGCGTTTTTTTAGTGGAGCCGGTCAGGGGGTTACTGGCGTGCGGCTGGGAAGGGGAGGGGAAGCTACAGGAGCCGCAGGTGATCTTCGAAGAGGCGCTGACCGCCCTAACGCCCAAGGACCTTGCCGGGGAGAAGGTTCTCGTGACCGCCGGCCCGACCCGGGAGGAAATCGACCCGGTCCGGTTCATCAGCAATCATTCCTCCGGCAAGATGGGGTACGCCATAGCCAGGGCCGCCCGCCGCCGCGGGGCGGAGGTTACGCTGGTGAGCGGCCCGACCAGTCTGGATGAACCTTACGGAGTCACCGTGACGCAAGTGGTTTCTGCCTGCGGGATGCTGGAAGCAGTGCTGGCAAGGGCGACCGGCAGCACCATTATCATCAAGGCCGCCGCTGTTGCCGATTTTCGTCCTGCGGTTCGGGCCGATGTCAAGATCAAGAAAACAACCGCGCCAAAGACCCTGGAGCTAATTAAGAATCCCGATATCCTGAAGGAACTGAGGAGGATCGAGGGTGAGCGGCTGTTGGTCGGCTTTGCCGCGGAAACCGGCGATCTTTTGAAAAACGCCGCAAAAAAACTCGCCGAAAAGAACCTGGACATGGTGGTGGCCAACGACATAAGCCAGTCCGGTGCGGGGTTCGATGTGGATACCAACATCGTCAAGCTCCTCTTCAGGGGGGGGCGGGTGGAGGAACTCCCCGTCATGGGGAAGGATGAACTGGCCGATGTCATTCTTGACAGGGTGGTGGAGATGAAAGAAAAAAAGGGTGAAGAGTGAAGGGTGAGGAGTGAATTATTAACGCTGTCCGCTGACCGCTGTCCGCTGAACTACTCCGCGGAGAGGATCTGCAGGAGCCGCTCCGGCGCGCAGATCGCCTCGCGCAGTTTCCCTTTGATCTCATCCAGCTGCTCCAGGGCCTGGGTCCTGGTTATCTTGCCGCTCCGGTAAAGAAGCCGCAGGTTCTTCCGCACCATCTCCGCAGACTGCAATGCCCGTTCGCCGGTGGGGTCCGCCTGGAAGTAGCGGGATCCTTCCATCCCGTTGAGAAAGTCGAATACCGCTTCCCGGGCAAGATTCATATACTCATCCCGGTCGCTCTCTTCGAGGAGATAGCGGGACGAATCACTCAGGGTTTTCAGCACCTGTTGCCATTTTTCCAGCCGGCTCACCAGCAGGATCGAATTGAAAATCCGTTTGTTGGTGCCGAAGGAGAATAGGGTGTCCGACAATACCCGCCGCAGGAGAGCGTCATTTGCGCGGTAGTTTTCCTGCGACACCTGCCGGCCGGTTTCCCAGATCTCCTTGTCCACGAACGTCTCGAACCGCATTTCCCAGTAGGTGTGCTTCAGGGTAAGGGTGGAGAAGCTCCGCATGATCTTGTAGGGGACGAAAAAGTTGTGGGCCACCGTGTCTGCCGCCAGATGGGAGAGATAGCCGTAGGCGCAGGCCAGGTGTGCCGGTGTGCCGGCGTTTTCGAGGATTTTCATGCCGACCCGCCAGCGGTGGCAGTGGAGCAGAAAATGGGTAAATTTCTTGCCGATGGTGATGTCGGCGGCAATGCAGCCGTACAGGAAATCGTGGGGGAATTCGGCGATCACCGCGGCCATGGCCGGTTCGAGCGCCTGCAGGTTGGCCAGGACCGCCGATCCCAGTTGCAGATGGATACCCGCGCCCCAGGCGAGGGCCTCGTGAGGAACGCATATGACGAGCAGCAGTGCTATTGGGAAAATGAGAAGAAACAGCATAAGCTATAAGAATAGTCAATGCCGATGGAAAAGTAAAGGGGATTACCCATGACCACCGAGGAGAGGGAACTCATTGCCTCTTTGAAGTGTTACCTGGAGGAACTGCGGGAGAGCGGTGTCGATGCCCTGCCGTTTGCCGCACCGGCGTTAACCGCTCCCCTTCCCGTGGTAACTGACGGGGATGTTGCTGTTCTCGTCGGATCCGGGGAGACACTGGAAGAGATCAGGGGGGAGCTTGGCGAATGTTGCCGCTGTGGACTCGGCGGTTCGAGAAAAAACCTGGTGTTCGGGGTCGGCAATCCCCATGCGCGCCTGGTTTTTGTCGGCGAGGCGCCGGGACGGGACGAAGACCTGCAGGGGGAGCCGTTCGTCGGCGAGGCGGGGCAAATTCTAACCAGGCTCATTACCCGAATGGGATTTACAAGACAGGACGTGTATATCTGCAACGTCCTCAAATGCCGTCCACCCAATAACCGCGACCCCCATACGGATGAAATCGAGCAGTGCGGTCCATTCATGCTGCGCCAGGTCAAATCTATCGGACCTGAAGTTATTGTCGCACTCGGGGCCTTTGCCGCCCATACCCTCCTGCAATCAAACGTCCCCATCTCGAAGCTGCGCGGCAAATTCCATGATTATCACGGCATTCCCCTTATGCCAACATACCACCCATCCTTTCTTCTTAGAAACAGGGGGAATAACGCGGTCTACTGGACTGTCTGGGAAGACATGACGCAGGTGCTGAAGAGGCTGAATCTGCCGGTGCCTGAAGTTAAACGACAAACGTAGGCGTAGACCCGCGTCTCTGCCCGTCCGAAAAGGGCGCACAAATTTGTGCGTTCCTTTGTAAATTGTTTTTGATGGATAAATGCGCGGGATTCTGATAAAAAGCGGGTAACGACATGTGCCGGAGACGCCGTGCTGAAAACCTATCTGACAAAGCTCCATGAAGTTGCCATGCGCGGCGATGCCCGCGAAGAAAGCTTCTATGCACCTCTTTCCGAGCTATTGGCGGAATATGCGCGGCAGGCAAAGCTCAACAAGGTCCACATCACCACCCTCCCGAAGCAGACTGAGGCAGGAAACCCCGACTTCCGGGTCTGGGATGGGAAACAACACATTGTCGGCTACATCGAGGCCAAGGAACCGAACGTCGAGTATCTGGACCGGGTCGAGACCTCTAGCCAGCTCAAGCGCTACCGCCATACCTTCCCAAACCTTCTTCTCACCAATTTCTTCGAATTTCGCCTCTACCGTGACGGCGCCCTGATCGACAAGGTTTCCGTCGGCAGGCCGTTCTGGCTGACCAGGATCAAGGCAATCCCTCCAGCCGAAAACGAAGAGCGGTTTCTGGACCTGATGGAGAAGTATTTCTCCTTCTCCCTCCCAAAGGTGCATGACGCCAGGAGCCTCGCGGTCGAGCTTGCCAAGCGGACCCGCTTCCTGAAGGACGAGGTGGTCGCAGAGGAGCTGCGCGAGGAGTCAAACGGCAAGAAAGGCTTCATTCTCGGCTTCTTCGAGGCGTTCAAGACCTATCTCATCAGCGGCGTTACCCACGAGGAATTTGCCGACCTCTACTCCCAGACCGTTGTCTACGGGTTGTTTGCCGCCCGGACCCGGACAGAGGGGGAATTCAGCCGCAAGCTCGCCTACGAAAACATCCCCCATACCATCGGCATCCTGCGTGATCTGTTCCGTTTCATCTCTCTTGGAGACCTGCCGCAGTCGATGGAATGGATCATCGACGATATTGCCGAGGTCCTCGGCGTTACCGACGTAAAAAATCTCCTGCACCGTTATTTCCACGAGGGTAAGGGGAAAGACCCCATCGTCCACTTCTACGAAACCTTCCTAGCTGAGTACGACCCGAAGACCCGTGAACGGCGTGGCGTCTACTATACGCCGGAACCGGTTGTTTCCTATATCGTCCGCTCCCTTCACTGCCTTCTCAAAGAGCAATTAAGCCGCCCGGACGGGCTGGCCACCGAATCGGTCACGGTCCTCGACCCGGCGGCCGGAACGCTCACCTTCCTGGCCGAGGCGGCAAGCCTTGCCATCAGAGAATTCGGAGATAAGTACGGGAGCGGCGCGAAGGAAGAGTTCATCCGCGGTCATATTCTTCGGAACTTCTATGCCTTCGAGCTGATGATGGCCCCATATGCCATCGGCCATTTGAAGATGTCGTTCCTCCTTGAAGAGTTGGGCTACAGGCTGACGGAACACGAACGCTGCAAGCTCTACCTCACCAACACACTCGATATGAAGGAGCTTGAGCAGACCCCGCTCCCCGGCATGGCCTCCCTCTCCGAAGAGTCGCACCTGGCTGGTCGGGTGAAGAAGGAGGAGCCGATCCTCGTCATCCTCGGCAATCCCCCCTATTCAGGCCATTCCACCAACTTCTACGAGGAGGTGCGGGCCTACTATAAGGTGGACGGCAGGCCGCTCGGAGAGAAGAACCCCAAGTGGCTCCAAGACGACTACGTCAAG
>JBGPID010000144.1:0-7507 GCA_041484725.1 Geobacteraceae bacterium
AAGGTCGTGCATCCGGTTGAGGGAACGAAGCACCGTGGACTTGCCGCACCCTGACGGGCCGATAATGGCGGTTACCGAGTTTTCCCGGAAATCCAGGGTGGCGTTCTTGACCGCATGGTTCTTGCCGAAATAGACGTTCAGGTTGTCGAGTTGCACTTTTGCGTTCATTGAAACCTCTGTAACAGTAGGGGCAAACCTTGTGTTTGCCCTTTATTGGGCGATCACAAGGATCGCCCCTACGAATTATATTTCCTGCTTCTCCCGAAGTAGCGGGCCGCCAGGGACAGTCCGAACATGATCGTCACCAGGACAAGGGCGCCGGCCCAGGCGAGGCGGTGCCAGTCATCGTAGGGGGATATGGCGAAACTGAATATCTGGAGCGGCATGGCGGCGATAGGTTCGGTCAGACTCTTGCTCCAGAACTGGTTCCCCAGCGCGGTGAAGAGAAGCGGCGCGGTTTCCCCGGCTATGCGGGCAATGGCGAGAAGGATGCCGGTCATCACCCCGGTCAGGGCGCTCCTCAGCGTCACCTTTAGGGTGGTGCGCCAGAGCGGCACTCCCAGGGCAAGCGACGCCTCGCGCAGGGTGCCGGGGACGAGCTTCAGCTGTTCTTCGGTGGTCCGGAGCACGATAGGGATCATGATCAGGGCCAGGGCGAATGCCCCGGCCAGGGCGGAAAAGCCCTTCATCGGCACCACCAGCAGGGTGTAGGCCACCATCCCGGTAATGATGGAAGGGATGCCGGAGAGGACATCGGCGCTGAAACGGATGAGATCGGAGAATCTCCCCCCGCCATATTCCGAGAGGTAAATGGCGCCAAAAATACCTACCGGAATTCCCAAAAGCGATGAGAGGAGAATGAGCATGGCGGAGCCGGCTAGGCCGTTGGCCATACCCCCTCCCGTCTCCCCGGTCGGCTTCGGTATCTGGACGAAAAAGTCAAAATTTATGGAGCTGAAGCCCATTTTTATGATGTGGACAAAGATGAGCACAAGGGGGATGAGCACCGCCAGGGTGAACATCGCCAGGAGTAAGGTCATTGCCGCGCTTTTCCCTTTGCGCCAGGCGAGGCCGGTCATAGCGCGCTCCCTCTTCTCTCGCCGCGGGTGACGCTCCAGATCAGAAGCCTGGCCAGGACGTTGATGACCAGGGTGACCACGAGGAGGATGAGGCCGATCTCCATCAACGCGGCGGAATGAAGATTCGAGGAGGCCTCGGCAAATTCGTTGGCGATGACGCTCGGCATGGTATAGCCCGGGGCCAGGAGCGACAGAGAAATCTGCGGGGTGTTGCCGATCACCATGGTGACCGCCATGGTCTCGCCGATGGCCCGGCCAAGGCCTAAGATCACCGAGCCCAGAATGCCCGACTTGCCGTAGGGGAGGACGGCGATCCGGATCATCTCCCAGCGGGTCGCGCCCAGGGCAATGGCTGCCTCTTTCTGGCTCTGCGGCACGGCGAGGATGATTTCCTTGGTGATGGAGGTTATGATCGGCACGACCATGATCATCAGGATAATGATGGCGGCGAGCATGCTCACCCCGTATGGGGCGCCGCTGAAAAAGGGGAGAAAGCCCAGGTGGTCCGCCAGGAAAGGCTCTACGGTTTGCTGCAGCCAGGGGGCCATGATGAGCACCCCCCACAGGCCATAGATGACACTCGGTATGGCGGCAAGCAGCTCCACCAGTGAGGCGACCACGCCGCCGACCTTTTTCGGCGCGATCTCGGTTATAAAAACGGCGGTCCCAACAGAGAGGGGCGTGGCCAGAAGGAGGGCGAAGATGGAGGAGATCACCGAACCCCAGATGAAGGGGAGGGCGCCGAAGGAGCCCTGGACGGCGTCCCAGTCCCGGCCGGTGACGAACCGCCAGCCGAATTTGGCAAATGCAGGCAGGCTCTCCCTGCACATCCCGGCCACCATCACGAGAAGAATGGCGAGGACGCTGAAGGCGAAAAGGACGGTCATCCCCCTGAAGATGGTATCTCCCGAGAACCTCTTTTTCAACTGCCATTTGCGGCTTTCTATTTCCTGAAGCACGGATTCCTCCGTAAGGCCAGCTTCGTCATGCGCCATGGAAAGGGCCGCTCCTTCTCTCGCAGACTGCCTGCGATCTCTCTTAACACGGTTGTAACAATTCGTTACTACTAAAAAGAGCCCGGTCAGGCAAAGGAGGTAAGTCTTGTCCCTGACCGGGCTTGACAGATTCTATTCGGATCAGTACTTGATGGTCTTAACGGTCTTCTCAACCATCTTTGCCACGTTCTCGGGAAGAGGCGCGTAGAGCAGGGCCGCGGCCATCTTCTGGCCCCTTTTCAGCTCCCAGTTGAGGAATTCGACCAGCTTCTTCCCCTTGGCGGCGTCTTTCTGATGTTCGTACACCAAAAGCCAGGTAAAGCCGACGATGGGATAAGCGTCTTTTCCCGGCTGGTTGACGAGGGACAACCGGTAGTCGGCAGGCATGTTCTTGGCCGCGCCCGCGGCCGCAGCGCTGGTGGATTTGATGGAGGGTTCGACGAAAACGCCGCTCTTGTTCTTCAAAGAGGCATAGGGAAGCTTGTTTTCGAAGGCGTAGGCGAGTTCCACGTAGCCGATGGAATTACGGGTGGTCTTGATCTGGCCGGCGACCCCTTCGTTACCCTTGCCGCCAAGGCCGACCGGCCACTTGACCGATGCCCCTTTGCCGACGCTCTTTGCCCATTCGCCGTTTACGCTGGAGAGAAAGTCGGTGAAGATGCTCGTGGTGCCGCTGCCGTCGGAGCGGTGGACGACGATGATCGGCTGGTCGGGGAGCTTGACGCCGGGGTTGTCGTCGGTAATCCGATTGTCGTTCCATTTGGTGATCTTGCCGAGGAAGATGTCGGCCACGTCTTCGGACTTGAGTTTCAGCCCCTTGGCGACGCCGGGGAGGTTGTAGGTAACGACTACCGCCCCCATGACGGTCGGGATATGGAGGAGCTTGCCGGGGGCCGCCTTCAGCTCTTCGTCGCTAAGGAACTTGTCGGAAGCGCCGAAGTCAACAGTCTGCGCGGTGATCTGCTTGATCCCGCCGCCGGAGCCTATGGACTGGTAATTGAACTTCACCGAGGGATCGACCTTGGCGTACTCGCTGAACCATTTTGAGTAGAGGGGGTAAGGGAAGGTCGCCCCGGCGCCGTTTATGAGGGTTTCTGCGCTAGCCGCACCGGCTGCGGTAACCGTCATTGCCAGGACAAAAGCCAGTATGCTTTTCCGGATCTTCTGAAACATCTTTTTCCTCCTTAAAATTATTTTAGTTCGATTAGTGAAATTAACAGTTGGATGTTACAACCATGTTACGATTTCCCAAAAATTGAGTAAATTATCAGGCCGTTTGCTTTGAGACGGTTCAGTGTAAAATCGAATCGTGAACCGTAAACAAATTTTATCATAGTTTCACAATTCTTCTTGGAGTTTTCGCGGGGAAAATCAGACGGCGATTATCCTGACCATTATTCCTTCTCCATCTTGTAACCGAAGCCGCGTATGGTTTTGATCATCTCCCCCGCTTCTCCTAGCTTGCTGCGAAGCCGGGTAATGTGGGTATCGACTGTACGGGTGTCGCCCATATGGTTGAACCCCCAGACGTCTTTCAGGAGCCGGTCGCGGCTCTGCACCCGCCCCAGCCGTTCAGCCAGGTTGAAAAGCAGTTTGAACTCGGTCGTTGTTAGAATGACCTCATTGCCGTCAACTGTGACGATATGCCGGTCAGTGTCGATGGAGATGGTGCTGACCTTGATGATCTTGCTCATTGATTCCCCTGAACCGGCGCGGCGCAGCACCGCCTTGACGCGCAACAGGAGTTCACGGGGGGAGAAGGGTTTGATCACATAATCATCGGCCCCGACCTCGAAACCGACCACCCGGTCGATCTCTTCTCCTTTGGCGGTCAGCATGACAATCGGAATTCGGACTGTTTTTTCGTTGCTCTTCAGGACCTTGCAGATCTCCATTCCCGACATGCCGGGAAGCATGAGGTCGAGCAGAATCAGGTCCGGAGAGTTGTGACGGGCTGCCTCCAGCCCGGAGGGACCGTCCGGGGCGATCAGAGAGCGAAACCCTTCCTTTTCCAGGTTGAAAGCCACAAGTTCCGCCAGGTCGTTTTCGTCTTCGATGATGAGAATGGTTTTCATGATTTAATTCTCCTGAAGACGATTATATACAGAAGGCGGGTTACATTCGTGTTACAGCTATCTTAAAATCATGCAAATTCATTCGGTCGCAGCCGGCTGCCGTGGCATTGCGAGCATGGCGGCATGACCCGGCGTTAATTTGCGGCGATGGACCAGCATAAAGATAATTCTCCCATAACACCTTCCTTCAAAATGCGGGTGCATGCAACTCTTCCATGGGGAATGGATCTATTGCGAAAGGGGTATAACAGACCTCGCAGATCACTTTTTCTATTTCTACACTTGTCCAGAGGGTGTGGTTGCGTGAATCGCACCAATCGCAGTACCAGACATAATAATCACCCTGCGGTATCAGTTTCATCGTAGCCCTCCTTGTGGTGGAATTGAATGCATTATCATGATACAGGACAAATCACACATCAATATGTCGATTTTATTACAATTATGTAAAATCTACGAAAGAGCCTTATTTTCGAAGAAACCTCTAACAGGCTAACAGGCTGTTGAAATACATCATGAAGAGGCTGGGATGCACGGCGCAAGCGATCGAAAAATCGAGGGATGCTCGTAAGTATGTGCCTGCGCGTCCGGCCGCCGCAGCCTTGGCTGCGGCGGAGGTCGCCTATAGCGCTACGGTGCATATACGTGAGCTTTTGAACGGACGCCAACCTAGCAGACAATTGTTGCGATCATGTGACAACTGGAAAAAAGTTATGTAAAAAACGAGCTGGCCTGTCGGCCGTTTCTTATAACTTCAGCAGGGAAAGCATATATGTCAGGCTTCATTGGCGATATAAAATCAGACGATCCCGGCAACGACTCCTGATATTTGTTTGACTAAGACGACAAAAAAAAGTAATTTATTCTGTTAGTTTCCTACTGGAAACGGCGGATGCATATTTAATCTATTTTGTCATGGTTGCATTCATGCTGAGAGCCTATCTATTCATGCTGGTTTTTTTCCCCGTGACCTTCCTGCTCGCGTTGAGTGCGATACTCTTTACCATTGTCGATCCAACGGGGAGGGGATATCATGCCCACGCCAGGTTGTGGGGGAGGATCGGTCTTTTTCTGGCAGGAGTGAGGCTCGAGGTAACCGGCCGGGAAAAGGTGCCGGCTGAAGGGCCGGTCATCTACATGAGCAACCATCAGGGGAATTTCGATATTCTATCGCTCTTTATCGCCATTCCCCGGCAGTTCTCCTGGATCGCAAAGGAGGAACTGTTCGCCATCCCTGTATTCGGTCATTCCATGCGCCGGGCGGGGTATGTTCCCCTCGACCGGAGTGACGGCCGGCGCGCATTCAAGAGTATCGAGGCCGCCGCGGTCATGATAAAAAACGGCAAAAGCGTTGTTATCTTTCCCGAAGGGACCCGCACCACCGACGGTAATCTCCTCCCTTTCAAGAGGGGGGGATTCCTGCTGGCGGCCAAGGCCGGGGTTCCCATCGTACCCATGACCATCAACGGCAGCGGCAAGATAAATCCCTGCAAACGACTGGAGATTTACCCCGGGACAATTACGATCCGCTTTTCAGAACCGATAATCACCGGAGGAAAAAGCGGCGCCCAGCGTGACCATCTGTTGGAGGAAGTTAAGGCGGCGATTGATGCGGGTCTGCAGAAATGAATGAGGAGCTGATTTTCCATCTGGCAATGATCGGCTGTGGGTTAGGAGCCATCATCTGGGGGCTGCCGGCGGCCCACCGGCTGAAGAAGCCCTGGGATATTGCGGCGGCACTTGCGGTGCTGGCCGGGGTGGTCACGGCCCTTTTGGGGACGCTGCTCACCGTAGTACCCGATTTTTTCAAGGGGTAAACAGGTTTTATGGAAAAGGCAAAAACCATTGCGGTGAATATCGTCGTGATCGCTCTCCTTGCCGTTCTCCTTATCTGGGGGAACACCTGGTATCGGCAGTGGATCCAGTTCAATAAAGGGGAACAGGCATTGGCGGGTAACGATGTTATCGCCGCAATTGCCGGCTATGAGTCGGCAATCCATATGTATACCCCCTTAAGCCCGCTGGTTGAGCGTTCGGCGGAAAAGCTCTGGGAAATCGCCCTTAAGTGCGAAGCGGGGGGCGAACAGGAGCGGGCGCTGATAGCCTTCCGCTCGCTGCGCAGTTCATTTTATGCCGTGCGCTGCCTCTACCAGCCGGGGAAGGTGTGGATAGCGCGCAGTGATGCGAAGATCGCCGAGCTGGTGAGAATCCGTGCGCAAATGCAATCAACACGCTGACACTAAACCCTTCCCCCTTTGCGAAAAGGGGACCATGAAAGTGCGACATCGATGACAACGGAACCGACTGAAAATAGCGGGCTGAAGATCATCCCCCTCGGCGGGCTGGGGGAGATCGGCCTGAACATGGCCGTCTTCGAGTACGGTGAGGACATCATCGTCGTAGATTGCGGCCTGATGTTTCCCGAGCCGTACATGCTCGGCATCGATCTGGTTATCCCCGATATCTCTTACCTGCGGGAGCGGGCCGACAGGGTGCGGGGGATATTCCTCACCCACGGCCACGAAGACCACATAGGCGCGCTCCCATTCGTGCTTCCGGAACTTGCCGTACCCGTCTACGGCACGGCGCTCACCCTTGGATTCGTCCGGGAAAAACTGAAGGAGTACGACCTTGATCAGGTAACGGAGCTTGCGGTTGTCAAGCCCCGTGACAAGGTCACGGCAGGTGTATTCGAGGTGGAATTCATCCGCGTTTCCCACTCCATAGTCGACGGATGCGCGCTTGCCATCCGCTCCCCCGAGGGGGTGGTGGTGCATACAGGCGATTTCAAGCTGGACCAGACCCCGGTGGACGGCGAGCTGACCGATCTGGTGACCTTTGCCCGCTATGGCGAGGAGGGGGTGCTGGCGCTCATGGCCGATTCCACCAACGTGGAGCGGGAAGGCTACACCTTGTCGGAAAAGCTTGTAGGTGACGCGTTTCACGAGATCTTCCCCCACTGTCCGGGGCGTATCATCGTCGCGGCATTCTCCAGCAATATCCACCGGGTGCAGCAGGTGGTGGAGGCGGCCGCGGCTCACGGGCGCAAGGTCCTTTTGAACGGGCGCTCCATGATCGCCAATGTCAGGATAGCCAGGGAGTTGGGCTACCTCTCCATCCCGGATGACATTCTGATCGATCTGAAGGAACTCCCCCGTCTCCCCAAGGAGGGGGTCTGCATGATCACCACCGGTTCCCAGGGGGAGCCGATGAGCGCCCTCACGCGTATCGCCATGGACGATCATAAACAGATCAAGCTGGAACAGGGGGACACCGTTATCCTCTCGTCCCGTTTCATTCCCGGCAATGAGAAAACCATTTCCGACCTGATCAACCACCTCTACCGGCGGGGAGCGGA
>JBGPID010000145.1:0-7501 GCA_041484725.1 Geobacteraceae bacterium
CCCACTGTTCGAGGATCTCCAGCTCCTTCTGGGCCAGGTTGGCCTTCATGGGAAATGCGGTGGCCGGCAGGTTAAGGGTCTCTTTATACTCCATGGAACGTCCTCCATTCGCATCGGTTGCTTTTCGTGAAACAATATAAACTACCCGGAAGCCCTTGAAAAGTCAAGGATAAAGGGGGATTAGGGTTGTATTCGGAGGGAAGGGATGGTATATAGGAAAAACCATGAAGAAAAGTGATTCATCAGATACGGTGCTCGTCTGGTCATCGGAGAAGGGACGGATCTGCCCGGGATGCGGCAAGGCCGTCTCCTCATGCAACTGCGGAAAACAGGGAACGCGGCTGGCGGGTGACGGAATCGTCCGGGTCCGGCGGGAGACGAAAGGGCGTGGTGGAAAGACGGTGACGGTGGTGACCGGGGCGCCCGGCGACGAGGCGGCCCTGAAGGCGCTGGCCGGTGAACTGAAGCGCCGTTGCGGCAGCGGCGGGACGGTGAAAGAGGGGATCATCGAGATCCAGGGTGATTTCTGCGACCTTCTTGTTGCCGAACTGGCCGGGCGGGGTTTCACGGTAAAGCGGGCGGGGGGTTGACAGGGCACAGTGAACAGTGAACAGTTGAACAGTAAAATCTGCTCTACAGTGTATCTGGCTACTGTTCCACTGGCCACTGTTCAACTGATTTTACATCTGCTCTTCCGTAAACCCTTTCCCCTTGAGCTGCTCTATTATACCTTCCTTGCCGACGAGATGGGCCGCGCCGACAGCAACGAAGACGGTTTGCTTTCCTTTAAGGAGTTGCTCGATCCTGGCTGTCATCTCCCGGTTGCGTTTGTAAAAAAGCTTGGCGTAGATCGGCCGGAGTTCGGGTGATTCGATGAGGGTCCTGGTTACCAGCCTCTCCATGGATTTCGCGTCGCCGCCTCGCCAGGCGGCCATGAGCTCTTCGATCTCATCCCGGAGAGTGGCCATCTCTTTTAAGGTGTAAAGGAGGAAAAGCTCCTGCTCCCGGTCGGAGAAACCGTTCAAGAGCCTGATCTGGTAGTCGAACGATTCCAGTTCCACAATTTGCTTTTCCCCTGCCGCTTTTCCGGCAAAATAGATGTCGATGCCGTTCGCCGGGTCATAGTCGAGACGCTGTAATTCGAGGGTTTCGATCGACATGGCAAGAAACCACGGCTTAATCCTGCTGAATGTCTCCATGGACAGGCCGAGCCGCTCAATCTCGCGGCGGGCAAGCTCAAATGTTTCCCTGGAGAGGTGCTCTTTTAATGTGCCCCCTTTCGCATAGGCGGCCGCAGCAAGCATCTGCCGCAGCAGGGCCGTATTTTGCGCCTTTGCCGGATCGGCCTCCAGGGCCAGGACAGCCGATTTGGCGAAGCTCTCCTCGATCTTTTGCGGCAGTGGATAGATATCGGGCTTTGCCATGTGCAAAGAGCCGAGGATATAGACTGTCGCGCTTTTTGACTGGATCTTCCAGAGAAAGCTCTTCTCTCCAGCCAGGGCCGGCGTGACAAGTAGGGTTAGTGCCGCGAAGAGGGCCAGTACGCTTCCCCAAAATATTTTTCTCATTTTATCTCCCCTAACCCGGCCAATCCGGAACCAAACAGGAAAACCAAAAACATTTTTTGTACGCAGAAAAGGCGGAAAAATCCGATAAAGGCCGATAAACCCAAAACCATTAAATTTTTTTATCCGTTTTTATCCATCTTTTCCGTTTTTTCTGCGTTCCATTGGTTTAAGTTTTTTGTTTTTATATAGGCTTAAAGCAGGAGCGCCTTCACTTCGAGAAATTCCTCGATGCCGAAATGACCATACTCCCGGCCGTGTCCCGACTGTTTGTAACCTCCGAAGGGGGCCAGGGAGTTGAACTTCCCGCCGTTTATCTCCACCTGGCCGCTACGGATGCGTCGCGCAACACGCTTAGCCCGTTCCGGGTCGCCGGACCAGACCGCTGCCGCCAGCCCGTAGACCGTGTCATTGGCAATGCGGATGGCGTCCTCTTCGTCGTCATAGGGGATTATCGCCAGCACCGGCCCGAAAATCTCCTCCCGGGCGATGGTCATCTCGTTTCTTACCTCGGAGAAGACGGTCGGCCGGACAAAATAGCCCCTCTCCAGCCCGTCCGGCGGTTCGGGCCCGCCGCTGACCAGTTTTGCCCCTTCTTCGATCCCCTTCCTTATATAGCTACGCACCCGTTCCCGCTGGGCTGCGGATACCAGAGGGCCGAGCCGGGTATTTTCATCGAAAGGGTCGCCGGTGGTAAACTTGGCGGCAGCGGCGGAGGCAATTGCCTCTGCTTCGGCAAGCCGGGAGCGGGGCACCAGCATCCGCGTCAAGGCGCTGCAGGTCTGACCGGAGTTGAGGTAGCATTTCCCTACGCCGTCCGCAACCACCTTTTCCAGGTCGGCGTCATCGAGGATTATATTGGGCGACTTACCCCCCAGTTCCAGCGAGACCCGCTTGACGGACGGGACCGCCAGTTCGCTGACCCGCTTCCCGGCCCTGGTGGAGCCGGTGAAGGAGACCATATCCACCAGCGGATGTGAGGCTATCGCCTCACCTACCACCGGGCCGGTTCCCATCACCATGTTGAAGACCCCGGCCGGGAGGCGCGCCTCGTGGATTATTTCCGCAAGGATATAGGCGTTCAGGGGGGCTATTTCGGTTGGCTTGAGGACGATGGTGCACCCTGCCGCGAGGGCAGGTGCTACCTTGGCGGCAATCTGGTGGAGGGGGAAGTTCCAGGGGGTGATGCACCCCACAACCCCCACGGCTTCGCGGACAATCAGGGAAGTGCCGATTCTCTCTTCCCATTTGACCATCCCGACCACTTCGGGAATGCTGGAGAAAGTGGCAAAAGGGAGCCCGGCCTGTACCCTGGCAGCAAGTTTCACCGGCATTCCCACTTCCCTAGCGATTAAGGCGGCGATTTCCGGTATGCGCGGCTGGATGCCGGCGGCAATCTTCCGGATATATTCCACCCTTTCATCCAGAGGGGTCTGCGACCATCCTGGAAAAGCAGCCGCAGCCGCTCCGGCCGCCCGGTCGACATCCTCGGCCGTGCCGTCGGGAATGCGCCCCATGACCTCTTCGGTGGCGGGGTTGATGACATCAATCGTCCCCGTGCCGGTGGAAGGAATCCATTCGCCGTTAATGTATATCTTGTCGCGTATAATGATCTCCATGACAATCCCTCTCCTTTGTCCGGAATTTCCTTTTATTCCAGATTGATCATAATCAATTATTCAGTTTTGGCAAGAGAATCATTTCTCAGAAACGCCGGAAGTATACTTTTTGCTCTTCTCCCTTTATTACCGCCTTTCGCGTTGACTTTGCAAGGTAAAAGGTGTATCAAAATGGCTTAATTTTACAATGTTTTGGAGGGGATGAATGATGGATTTCGAACGTCGGGGGAAGATTATTTGATACGCAAGCCGCCCTTGTCAGCCTGGTGCCGACGGTCGGCTTTTCAGTTTGCACTGGTGTTAACATCCCAGTATTGCAAGCCCCTTTGTTCATCCCAGCGTAGAAGCTGCAATCATGCAATCCCGATCCCACTGATTTCTGACCTTCGAAAGGTCTTTCGATGGCTACTAATGCGCTTGCCATACATGAGAATGTTCCTCTTGCCGGATTCACCACCTTTGGCGTTGGCGGACCGGCTCACCGTTTCGTGGAAGTTTCGACGCAAGAAGAGGCAGCTCAGGCACTCGCTTACGCTCGTGAACATGTACTGCCGTTCTTAGTCCTCGGTGGGGGAAGTAATGTCCTTATCAGCGACAGCGGGTTTCCTGGCCTCGTGATCCTGAACCGTATAAAAGGCTTCTCGGTCGCGCGGGACGGCGACTCGGTGCTAGTTACGGCGGGAGGAGGAGAGGATTGGCAGTATTTCGCCGATCGCTGCGTTGCCGAGAGGTGGCAGGGGATCGAGTGTCTCGCGGGCATCCCCGGCACAGTGGGCGCATCACCGGTCCAGAACATAGGTGCATACGGCCAGGAGGTTTCGCAGACCATAGTGCAGGTCGAAGCCCTGGACACAGCAACGGGCAATGCAGTTCGCTTTGGCAAAGAGCAATGCGGCTTCGGATATCGTTGCAGCATTTTCAATTCGATTGAGGCCGGCAGGTACCTCATCACCGGGGTCACCTTCAGGCTCGTTCCGGGGGGTGCGCCTAACATCGCCTATCGAGAGCTGGAGGAGCGGCTCGCCGCGAAGATCTCGCCGACTCTCGATGATCTGCGTGATACAGTCTTGGCAATCAGGGAGGGGAAGGGGCTGCTCATTCGCGAGGGGTTCGAGAATTTCAAAAGCGCCGGCTCTTTTTTCAAGAATCCCGTCGTCACGCTAGAGGAGTATGAGGGCATCGCGCGGGTTGTCGAAGGGGCGGGGGGCTTCGCCAACTGGGCTTGGCCGATGGAATCGGGAACGGTCAAAATATCGGCTGCATGCCTCATCCAATGCGCAGGCTTCCTTCGCGGCCATCGAAAAGGCGCAGTGGGCATTTCGCCGCGCCACACCCTGATCATGGTAAATTATGGCGGGGCCTCGGCCCATGATATCATCGGCTTTGCGGCCGAAGTGCGGCAGTGTGTGTTTGAGCGCTTCGGCGTCTCTCTGGTCCCGGAAGTGCGTCTCATCGGTTTCGATGGTACGCCGCTCGGGGAGATCGCCCCTTCCGCAACGACGCACTAAATTATGAAGGAACAAATTTCATAATTCATCCTTCATCAAAATGCCGGTCCATTGCCTTGTTATCAAACCCTTTCCAGACCTCTGAAGGCAAAACAGTTCAACACTTCAAGTCCCTTCTGCATCCTCGCACATAATCCTCCTGCTCGCCGCTCTGGATGGCGCCGGGACAGGCTCGCCGAACCGCGGCAAATGCCGCGCAAGGAGTCATGCCGAACTCGACCAGAAGACGCGCGGCTATGGTGCCGGAACGGCCTAGGCCTCTCCGGCAGTGGAGCACGACCCTCCCGCCTTCCGTCAGGACCTGACGCAGTTCCTTTCCGGCCGTATCCCATGCCTTCTCCAGCCTGCTATCCGGGATGCAGCCATCGGCAATGGGCAAATGCAGCCAGCGGATGCCGAGGTCTCGTGTCTTCCCCGGAAGCTCGGACACATCGAGCAATTCGAACTCGTGATTCTCAATGAGGCTAACCAGGACCCGTGCCTGCCAGTCAAGGATTACCCTGAGGTCCATGTCCAGGTCTCGTCTCCACGGGCCTACAGGTATGCCGAGCCCAGTGTATTCATTTTTGCCGGGACACTCCGCCATGCCAATCAGGCCACCGGTTCCCGGTACTTCTACCGCGTGGATCCGCAACGGGGAGGTGACGCTATTGTCTGGAACCATGATTTTACTCCACCACGTTTTCTGTCACCGGTTCAATTTTCAAAACTCCTTTTCGGGCACTGAGTTCTTCATCAGGTGTCACCCGTTAATCAGCCTCAACCTCACTGCAATTTTATCACGACAACGCCCATTCTCCACTTTAGTCAACCACCAACAACTCCCCAAACACCCTATCCGACCGCGCCAGACCTTCCTTAGCAGGCACAACCGACTTCGCATTGCCTCGTTGGCCGAGGTTGTTTCCCTTCCTGAAAATACGGGAAAGATTTATTCCGCTCTTTCGGGTCCATCCAGGGTGACATCTTCCGGGATACCTGATTTCTTGAGCAGCAAAGCCCGCACCTTGTCCCAGTCAACCCTCTGTTCCGCCCTGTTCTTGATGATCAACCCCTTCGCGACATCATCCAGTTTCTTGAAGTGTTTGTAGATATCCCCATGGACCTCGATGAAAACCCGTCCGTCATCCGAGAAGGCTAATTTCACCGGCTGATAGACTATCTCTCCTTTGGTGCGGACCGGTATTTCGGGGAATATCTCCTCCATGTTATTTGGATTGACTCGAATGCAGCCGTGGCTGGCGAAATTGTAGATCGATTCCGGATGGATCGTGCTGTGAATCAGGATTCCCGACAGGCTGGTCTTCAAGGCATATTTGCCGAGGGGGTTGCCGTCGCTCGGAAGGACTACGGTTACGACCTTTCTCCTGTTCTGTTTCATTTCGCTTTGAATTGAAGGGGGTACGTGCCAGGTGGGGTTTTTCATCTTCGACAGGATCCTGAAGTGCCCGGTTGGGGTCCGCCAGTCTCCGTGATCCTGTTTTGTCGGCATACCAAGGGCTACGGGGACGGCCATTTCAAGCCTGTTGCCCTTGAAGAGGTACAGGGTACGATCCGGGATATTGATGAGAATCCCGTCTTGAAGAGTCTTGGGGATTATCCTGCGGGTATTGATGACCAGTACCCGGCCGGTTTCCAGGGGCTTCCTGGGATCCAGGTCGTTCTCCCGGGCGATGGTTAGCCAGCCGACACCCAGCTTGGCGCCGATCATCCGCAGTGATTCATGTTTTTTCACGGTGTAGACGAATTCCTTCCCGACCATCAGGGAGGATGAAATAGGACTTTCTTCCTCCACGACATCTACTGCCCACTCTTCCTTTCCTGCGGAGAGGTTTTCAGAACCACCATCCTGTATGACAGGTGGTGACGGCTGCGGTGTTTCCTTCCTTGACCCTGTATCCGCGGGAGGTACGTTCGTCGGGGATTTCTGCCGGTTCATATCGCCGGAATGATCCGAGGGTGAAGCCGGTGGCTGTATCCCCATGGATGAAGTGTCCAGGGGATGGAACTTTTCATTGAAAATAGAAGATTTGAGCAGGACGAGCCGATACAGATTCTCGGCCTCGCCGCTCTTGTTTTGCATTGAAAGAACGTCGGCTTCGTCAAAAGTGGCCAGGATATTTCCGTACTCTTCCTTAAGCCTCGTCGGCGGTGAACTATTTCGCAAACGGTCCGTCGCGGACCGGGCTTCGTTGCGGGAGCTTTGCGTTGCGGCGGAACAGACAACGGAAGGAAAAAGGGAGAATACAAGTGACAGTAGAACGAAGTAACGGGGCCAATAAAGAAACGGGACCGGCCCCTGAATGTTGAAAAAGAAAGAGCTGAACTTCTTGAGAGGCAGCGATGTTGATTTGTTGATTGGGGCTTCAGGGCGTATGACCAATTCACTTTTCATGGCTGGTTTCAAATTCGCTCCCGCACTTCCGACCACGGTGATCCCACTTGCGGTTTTTGCTGTTCAATACTCTTCTTTCTATTCTATTTTTCCTTCTCCAGCGTAATCTCTTCGACCTTGCCGAAGCTGGAGAGGGGCTTGTCGAAGCGTTTCGCGTCTCCTACGACCACGAGTTTCAACGCCTCGGGGTGGAGGTACTTGCGCGCAACCCTCAACACATCCTCCTTGGTAACCCTGGCGAGGTTGTCCCGGTAGTTTTCCAGGTAGCCGGCCGGGTAACGGTAATATTCGAGGCGCGCCTTCTGGCTGGCAACCGAGGCGGTATTGGTGAAGCCGAAGATGAATGAGTTGATGATGGAATCCTTGGCCAGCGCCAATTCCTGATCGGTGACCGGTTTTTTCGTCATGCCGGCG